>CAYTIV010000020.1:0-19316 GCA_964437895.1 uncultured Methylotenera sp. | reverse complement strand
CCGTCATCATCTCTTGATAGCTGAGGCGACACAATTCGCCCTGTAATGCCAGCTGCGATGGATGCCGCGCGGCCTGCGTTTGAATACGTTGAAGAATCATGGATGCCTAATCGATGAGGGGCTCGGCCACTCCGCGAATGGCCACAATCTGTGGCGTGTGCTTGTAATAGCTGCCCCATTTGGCACGCTCTTCCATGGTCAGGCGCTCGGGATTTGCCATCGCCAAAGGATACAAGTCGCAGCCGCCCTTAATCAGGCCATTTTGCAGGCTGTGATGCGCAGTGGCCACCCCCCAAGGTAGGTTCATGCTTAAACTGTGCTTAATCACATGAGCAATCAGCACGCCAGCATTGCGCGGGTTAGCCACGGCCAGATTGCCTATGCAGGTAATCTCATGGCGCGGAATGACGCGTCCTAGTTGTCTGGCCATTAACTGCTCTATCGGCTCATCCAGATACTGCTCAAGAAACAATGGCTCCTCGGCAGCATTGCGTAAGCCGAAAGCGGCCATCAGCACGCCACTGGCATCACGCAAAGCCACCAGCTGCGGCATGAAATGCCTCACCTCTGCCCCATACACCTGCTTGAATACGGCCGCAATAAACGCCTCCACCTCCTGACGACAAGGGGCGTCCCGCTCAACCAGATGTCCCGTAATCTCATTCACTTGATATCGCTTTGCCTGCGCAAAATTTCTAAGGTCATACGCCGTAGACGCATGATAAAAAGCCGTATTTGTTTCTGAATGCAACATGTCCACACACTCGCTGACAACAATCTTGATGATAGTGCTCGCAAAGCCCATGCCAAACAATTTTATTGTTATAATCATGATGTTATCTATACCACCTCCGACCGCGCACTGCAGTTTTTGCAGTATTCAAAGCAGGAGACCTGGCCAATTCCTGCACTTTTTGCACAACATAGCCTGCGCATCTTGCACTTAAAAAGTGCTCAATATCATTTTTAGCACATATAAAACAGTTACTTAATGCAGTGATTTGTCGCCTTTCTGTAAACTGGCATGCGCTTTGCAAACTCCAAAAAAATTTTACCCATCAAGAGCAATGTGTCGAAACAAGATTATGATCTGCGTTTTAAATAGCCATGCGATGTTTCAATCAGCCCACGATGAAATGACCTACAGATGAACACTAGCTGGTTACCCCCACACGCAGTACACACCCTCTGGTGCCTATGGCTCCTCATGGCAACAGCGATCATCTGGCTGGCAAACGGCACGCGCATCGACTTGATTCTGGCGGATCAGCAGTTTGACTTTACCCAGCATGTATTTACGCACAAACATGTCTTCTTTTATGAAGTTGTGATGCATACCTATTCCAAACAGCTGTTTACTGTAATCTGGCTGGGCTTGGCGCTGCTGGCCTGGCTACCCAAACATATGCTGGGCGATAAGGTTTCAGACGCTACCCGCTACAAACTGCGTTGGGTGGTTCTTATTGCACTCATCAATGCACTGGCAGTCTCCAGCCTCAAACACCAGATGCCCCATGCCTGCCCCTGGGATATTGCCCGTTATGGCGGTCAACTGGCGTGGGTACCTACATTCAGCCCCCATCCAGCACAAGAAGCCGGCCATTGTTTCCCGGCTGGCCACACCACCAGCGCAGTATGGCTGGCCGCGCTCAGCCTGTTATGGCTACCACAAGCCCCACACAAGGCCCTCTGGGTGGCAATTGTGGGTCTGATGGCAGGGCTGGTCTTAGGTTGGGCCCAGCAAATGCGGGGCGCCCATTTTTTATCACACACACTCAGCGCATTGTGGCTGATGTGTGGTTGGTTGTTGTGTGTTATTACTTTTTCCAAGAGTCGTTCTGAATGAAACTTTTAAACCTGCTCACGCGCCTGGTACGTGTATTGTTCACCCCGCAAAGCTGCCTGATCTGGGGCGTCAGCCTCTGGCTGATGCTCACCAGCAACCATGCCTTGTTTGAGCATTTGCTCAATTTATATCCATTCAATACAGAGAATGCAGGCTTTATCATCAGCCTCAGTCTGTTTTTCACCTTTAGCATCACCTTGTGGCTGATGCTACTCAGCCATGGCAAATCTGCCCGTTGGGTGCTGGCAGTCATTCTGTTATCCGCAGCTTGGGCCGCCTATTATATGGATGAGTTTGGCGTGATTATTGACCATGTCATGCTGGACAGTGCGGCCAAAACAGATGCCAGAGAAGTGATGGGGCTGCTGTCTTGGGGCTTTTTGATCAAGATGCTGCTACTTGGGGTGATTCCGGCCTGGGTCATGCTCAAAAAAGTGCCGGCGCGTTTTTTTGAGCGTGACAGCCTGAATACCCGCCTCAAACAGATGGGCCTGCTGGTGCTAGGCATGATACTGGTCGTGATTCCGTGCAGTGCCGACTACGCCACCTTCATCCGCGAACACAAAATGGTACGCATGTATGCCAATCCGACCTTTTTTCACTACTCCCTAGTGAAATGGTCCTCGAAAAAGCTGTTTACCCGCAGCATTACCGGCCTGCAGAAAACGGCGGTCGATGCGGTCAATGTGGAAGCAGATCAGCATCATGAGCTGATTATCATGGTGGTGGGCGAAACGGCTCGGTTTGACCGCTTCTCCCTGAACGGCTACGCAAGAGAGACCAACCCGCGCCTCAGCAAAGAAGCCGTCGTTAGCTTTAAGCAGGTCACTTCCTGTGGCACCTCCACCGGCGTGTCGGTGCCCTGCATGTTCTCGTTGCTGACACGCAAACAATATGACGAAGAAAAAGCCCTACACATGCAAAATGCGCTGGATGTGCTTCACGACCATGGCGTGAAGGTGTTATGGCGTGACAACAACTCCGACTCAAAAGGCGTCGCCCTACGCGTGCCTTATGAAGACTTCCGCTCCCCGGCACATAACCCGGTATGTGATGACAATGAGTGCCGTGATATTGGCATGCTGCACGGTTTGGAAAAGTTTGTGGCAGAAAACAAGGATCATGACATTCTGATTGTCTTGCACCAGATGGGCAACCATGGTCCGGAATACTACAGGCGCTATCCCGACGCGTTCAAAAAGTTTACGCCCATTTGTAAAAGTGGCCGTTTATCAGAATGCTCGCAGCAAGAAATCGACAACTCTTACGACAATGCCATTCTGTATACCGACTATTTTCTGTCTGAAGTCATCCAGTTTTTGAAAAAATACGATGACCAACGGGAGACCGCCATGCTGTATGTGGCTGACCATGGTGAGTCACTGGGTGAGCATGGCATCTATCTGCATGCGGCACCTTATATGATCGCGCCACAAGCGCAAACACATGTGCCCTCTATTCTCTGGGTTGGGCGACACTTTGATTATCAGCTGGCACAAATCAAGCCTTATGAAGAGTATCCTCTCAGCCACGATGACGTGTTCTGTGCATTGCTGACGGCGTATGAGTTGAAATCACAAGTTTGTCATGCGGAGTTTAGCTGGCTAGCACAAAATCGTGAGCTGCTTGAAGAGCAGCGCAAACACCTGCTGCCGCCGCAGGCCCTGGCGCATTAATTCGGATCACATTTCAAGACGGGCTGCTCGGTGAACACCCGGGCAGCCGTCAGCCAAAATACAGGCTTAATACGATCATCCACATGGCAGGCATCAATATAGCCGATGGCGCCATTGGTTTCCGCCACATAGCGTATCATCGCCTCCTCAGACTGCACGGTAAAGGGCGGCTGCACGCCATGAAAATAGAGGCCGTTCCAGTAGCCTACCTGAGACTTGGGCGTACTGTGTAGCACCAGCTGCGAAAAACGTAAGCGCAAGGGATGCTCGCTATACAGATTGACCGGATGCAGTGCCTGGCCATGGGTTGCGTAGAGTTTTTTGCGCCAGAACACCAGCCCCAACTCATCGGCCGCCACTTCAGGCGCCGCTACTGATTGCGCAGGCACGATGACCGCAATCACGCGGTTATCCTCTGCCGCCTGCGCCAGACCAGACTGAGCCCACCATAGGGCACAGAGCAGCAACCATCGCTTATGGAAGATTTTGGACAGCGGCATCAGAACATCACCGCAAACGAGGACACAAAACCACGCGGCACATCGGTATATTCGCCACTGCCACCCACGAACTCAAACTTAAGCAACTGATTGGGCTTGACACGCTTGGTCAACCCCAATACCCAGCGATCCGCATTTTTGCTGTCCACCTCATGCAGTGTTTCTAGTCGAGTAATCCAATACCACTCCCGTCCAAGTGAGTACGCACTCTGCAAATAAGCCCCACTGCCACCGTCATCGCCGCCGGTGGTCTTACGCTCAAAGATTTCGCCGCTAAACTCCCAGCGGTTTAGCTCCAGCAGAAAATCCAGACCGAATAAATGGTAGTTGGGCGAGCCGGGATAATCTTTTTTATAGCTCATGACATTCAGGCCCAGCGTATTGAGGCCTGCATTATTGCCACTTAAGCCCAGAATGTTATTAAACGCCAGACGCCCCCCCCGCACCTCACGATAGATGATTTCACTGCCATCTCGGTGCTGGTCCTTTAATGCCTCGGCATAGACCTGGTACTCCATGTCCACATGTCCCACTGGCAAGCTGCCAAACAGCATGGCGCCATTAAGCGCATAAGGGAACATGCGCGTGGTCACCAAGGGCCGGCTGGCGGTCCACACCAGCGGAGGAGCATGCAACTGATTCCAGCGGCCGGCAGGCGTCAAAAACCGCCCCAAGCGGAGGTTGGCTTTTTCATTCAGGTTGTAGTCGAAGTAGAAGCGCTCCAGGTCGAGATAGCTCTCTTTGCTATTGACGCCCTGATGGCGATCGTAAAGCAGCGGGTCTTCCAGCTCCAGCTCACTAAAGAATTTGAGCCGCGTGCCCTGATCCCAAGTGACGATCATGCTCACTTCATTGAGTTTGAGTGTCGCGGTTTCGGTGCGTGGTATTCGCAGGTCCACACTGGAATACCCGCCCACATGGAACCCTTGCCAGAAGCTGTTGGGCTCTTCAGCCATCACCGGCTTGCATAGCATACACAGGCTGATTACACTGAGCGTGACCCTGACTAATGTGCTAAACATAATTGACCCATAAAGATGATCGTTCCGGCAAAAAACCTGTAACTGATATTTTCTCACATCTCATGCGCTTTCATTCGCCACTGACCATCCGCAAAATGCTTTTAATTGCATTTTTGCTAGCAGGATTATTGCCTGCGTTGATGGTCAGCATGCTCAGCTTTTACCAGGCACGGCAAGCATTGCGGATAGAAATCAAACATGATCTGCAAACCACAGGTAAGGCGGTGGCTGAGCACGTGGACCGAGTATTGAACGAGCGTGTACAAAATGTACGTAGCTGGAGTCAGCTCGCCATCATGCAAGACCTGCTGATCGGCGATATTGATAAACGCCTCTCGATCTTTCTTGCCGAAACGCGGCAAAGCTATGCAGAGCAATATCTGCGGCTGGATGTCACTGACCTGCATGGAAAAATCATCGCCTCCAGCCAACCAACTGCCATCAGCCAAACCTTGTCGCTGCCGCCAGTATGGATGTCGTTCAAAGACAATGGGCAAACTATCACAATCTATCAGCTCCATCAGCATCAGCTACTGATTTCAGCACCCATCCTCTCGCAAAACTCGCTGCAACCGATGGGGCAACTGATGGCCACCTTTAATTGGCGGGTGATTGAAAACCTGCTTGATCACGCCGCACAGCACAGCACGGAGCTCGCTCTGGTCGATGCCAGATTACAGCTGCTGGCCCAATCCAGCCACTGGTCAGACCTGAAGCACAGTCTGCACGCCACGGCGACAATTCAAAGCCACCTGCCACTACAAGGCTGGCAAATCCACCTGAATAAAGACCACGACGTAGCTGTAGCCCCCGTACATCGACTGGGCATAATTTTTATTGGCCTACTCGGCATTATCCTGGTGTTCTCGCTATTACTGGTGAGACCGCTGGCGCGCAACATCAGCCAGCCGCTGGAGGCACTCACTCGCTATGTGCAGTCATTTCAGCAGCAAACCGCAGCGCCCCCTGAATCCAGCGGCCCTGCCGAGGTTCAGTCACTGCAACGAGCATTCTCACAGATGGCCACAGAACTGGCAGACTCCGAACAACAGCTCACCCGTGCCGCAAAACTGGCCGTGGTCGGTGAGATGGCCGCAGCCATGAGCCATGAGGTGAGAACCCCTCTGGGCATCATGCGCTCCTCGGCCGATGTGCTACTGCGAGAGCCCCAGCTCAGTGAAGATGGTCGCGAGGTGCTGGGCTTTATCATCTCAGAAACAGAGCGACTCAATAAACTGGTAACCAGCCTCATCGACTCGGCCAGACCGCGTCCGCCGAGCAAGATTCCCCTAGATATGCAGGCCCATCTGCAGCATGTGGTGGCCATGCTGCACAAGCAGGCGGAAGCCAAACACATCACCTTAAGCCTGCTGGCCACTGCACCGGTACGGGTAGAGGCCGATCAAGATCAGATGACTCAAGTACTGGTGAATCTGCTGATGAATGCCATCCAGATTCTGCCAGTAGGCGGCCTGATCTCTCTGCAACTGGAGGCCTTCGGACATGAGGTGCATATCACGGTGGCAGATAACGGGCCCGGCGTGCCAGTGAGCCAGCAACCGCACTTGTTCGAAGCCTTTTTTACCCAGCGCGCTGGCGGGGTTGGGCTGGGCTTGGCGGTGGTCAAGCAAATCGTCGAGGCGCACGGTGGTACAATCCACTACAGCACCAGCGCATGGCAAGGTGCTCAATTTAATCTCACTTTTCCATTGGCGACCGCATAAACATGTCTACCCAGCCCCATACCATTCTGGCCGTTGATGACGAGCCGCATATGCGCAGACTGCTGGAGATCAGTCTGCGGCAAGCGGGCTATCGCGCACTGTCGGCCGGCCTCGGTCGTGATGCCCTTGAGATCATTCAACAGCAGCCCGTCGACCTGGTTGTGAGTGACTTGCACATGCCTGGCATGAATGGGCTGCAGTTGCTTGAAGCCTTACGCAAACAGTATGAAGATCTGCCATTTATTATGGTGACGGCACAAGGCGAGATTAAAACGGCGGTGGAGGCCATGAAGCTCGGCGCCAGCGACTATATTTTGCGCCCCTTCGAGCTAGAAACCCTGGAAATCGCCATTCAGAAAGCGCTGGCCGTCAACCGTATTCAGCGCGAAAACACGTTTTTCAAAGAGGCGCGCCAAGCCACAGTCACAGGCTTGGTGGGTCAGAGCGCGCCCATGCAGTCGCTCAAACAAATGATTCAGCAGGTCGCGCCTGAGCGTGCCACGGTATTTATTGTGGGCGAAACCGGCACTGGTAAAGAGCTGGTAGCCAAAGCGCTGCATGATGCTTCGCCGCGTAAGGACGAGCTGTTTGTTGCCGTCAATTGCGCCGCGATTCCTGCAGATATTTTGGAGTCGGAATTATTTGGGCATGAAAAAGGCGCATTCACCGGCGCGGTGAAAGAGCGGGTAGGCAAATTTGAACTGGCCAATGGTGGCACCCTGTTTCTCGATGAAATCACCGAGATGCCCGTGCAACTGCAATCTAAGCTATTGCGTGTACTGCAAGAGAGCGTCGTGGAAAAACTCGGCGGCAACCGCCAGATTCCGCTGGATGTGCGCGTCGTCGCAGCCACCAACCGAGACCCGTTGCAAGCGGTCAAAGAAGGCAAACTGCGCGAAGACCTTTATTATCGCCTGAATGTCATTCAGCTGGCGGTGCCTCCCCTACGCGAGCGCGGGGAAGATGTCGGCTTGCTGGCAAGCTATTTTCTCGAAAAACGCCACGGCATCCTCAGTGAAAGTGCACGCGTGTGTCTGCAGCAATACCGCTGGCCAGGCAATGTACGTGAGCTGGAAAACGTCCTCGAACGAGCCGCCATTCTGGCTGGCGCGCAGACCATACAGCCACAACACCTGCCAGCAGATATTTCACAGCAGCTAGCACCGGCAACCAGTATGCCCGCCGCAACACAAGAGGCTGCAGATAACAATCTGTCCATTCCACGGGCCACCGAAGCCATAGAACGCCGGTTGATCTTGCAGGCACTCGATGCCTGCCAAGGCAACAAAACCAAGGCGGCCAAGCTGTTAGAGATTAGCGAGCGCTCACTGTGGAACAAACTCAACCAATACGAGCTGCGCTAGCCATGCTGCTAGGCACCTATCTCAGGCCATAGATAGGCATCCATCGCCAGAATGCCATAGGTGTTTTCTGGCGTATACCGTTGTGCCGCCCCGCTTGCACTCCCAGCTGCCACAAACAAAGGCATCAGATGGTCCTCGGTCGGATGGGCCTGCTTGGCCCATGGGCATTGCTGACGATAATCGAGCAAAGCTGCCCAGTCTTTAGCCGCAATACGTGCGGCCACCCAATCAGCGAACTGGCTCACATAAGGCAATGACGCGGCATTGCGGTCTCCAGTAAAAAAGTCTGAGAGGTTATGCGTCATCGCCCCTGATGCGAGAATCAGCACGTGTTGCGCATGTAGCGCCTGCAAGGCCTGCCCCAAGGCGAACTGTTGCGCTGGCGTGGCGCGGCTTTGAATCGACAACTGGGTCACCGGGATATCGGCATCCGGATACATGAGTTTCAGTGGCACCCAAGCCCCATGATCCAGGCCACGTTGCGGGCTGGCCTGACCAGCAATCTGATGCGATTGCAACAAAGAAAGTACTTGCTGCGCCAAAGCTGGCGCACCAGGCGCCGGATAAGTTTGTGCGTATAACGCGGCGGGAAATCCAGCAAAATCGTATATGGTCTCAGGCTGGGACGCCAGACTGACCGTCGGCAAGCGGGTATCCCAATGCGCGGAAACCACCAGAATCGCCTGAGGCCGTGGCATGCTCGCTGCCACCGCCGCCAGCATGTTTCCGGTCTCGCCGGGCTCCAGCGCCAGCAAAGGCGCACCATGTGAAACAAATAATGTGGTCATTATCGCGCCATACTACCGTGCCACACGACGGGCATCCAGACTAAAACCACCCGCCCCAAAAGCCATCACCATCAGCAGACCGCCGACAATCGTCAGGTTTTTTAGGAACATGATTTGCTGAATCTGGTCGCCCAGCTGGTTGTGAAACATGAACGCTGCCGCCAGCGTGAAAATGGCAATGCCTGCTGCCGCCAGACGCGTTCTATAGCCCACCAACAGCGCGATGCCCAGACCCAGCTCAACCATCAGCGCCAGCGCATAGGCGAGTTCAGGCAAGGGCGCGCCCACACTCTGGATATAGCCGATCGTGCCTGCGGGGTTGGCCACTTTACTCAAGCCGCTGATGATAAAAATCTGCGATAGCAACACGCGACCGGTGGCGCTGGCGATGGATGATACATTGTGCATGTTAAATTCCTTTCCAATTAAATGAGGGGATGGATACCACGCTGACGGGCCTGCGCCACTAAAGACAGAAGGTATCGATGAAGGGCATTGTATTACGTATCAATAAAATGATAATTAGCCTAAAATTGGTAATACTGTCACATTTTTATTGACAATAATGACGCCTATCGAAGATATGCATTTTTTTGTGGAGGTTGTGAAGCACGGAAACTTCACGACGGCGGCACAGGCACTCGGCATTTCCAAACAGTTGGTTAGTCGCCGCATCATTGCCCTGGAAGCCAGGTTGGGGGTGCGCCTGCTACAACGAACCACACGCAAACTCTCCGCCACCGAAACCGGTAAACTGTTTTTTCAGCGTGCGCAGCAGATTCTGCAATCCGTGCAGGAAGCCGAGCGTGAGATCACCAATCGCTCTGAGGCGTTACGGGGCTTGCTCAAAATTTCGGTGCCCTTGTCCTATGCCAGCCTGCGACTGGCACCCGCCATCACCGCCTTTATGCAACTTCACCCGCAAGTAGAGATGTGGCTGGATGCAGATAACCGCCATGTAGACATGGTGGCAGAGGGGTATGACATGGTGATACGGGTGACGGAGCAACCAGAAGAAGGCATGGTGGCACGCAAGCTGGAAGACGCCGCCATGCGTTACTGCTGCAGCCCGGACTATCTGGCGCGCCATGGCGCACCCGACTCCCCCCAAGCACTCAAACAGCATGCTTGCCTGACGCACAGAGCCAGCGAATGGCAGTTTTCAGACCATCAGCAGAGTGTGCGCATCCCCATTCACGCCAGACTGAAATCTAATCACGGCGAAGTGTTACGTGACGCTGCACTGGCCGGACTGGGCATTACAGGCTTGCCCGCGTTTTATGTGATGGAGGATCTGCGCCAGGGCCGACTGGTGGAAGTGCTGGAACCCTACCGACTACAAGAGGCGGGCATTTATGCCTTGTATCCTTATCACAAGCAGGTTTCAGCCAACACGCTGGCGCTCATCGAACACCTGCGCCACTGGTTAGCGGCGCATGCCGCCTGAGCAAGGCTATTCAGGCAAGATCACGCGTTTGCCGTGGTCTACGCTGTAACCGCCGGGGCCAAAGGCAATCACCACCAGCAAGCCACCGATGATGGTGGTGTTTTTCAGAAACATGATGACTTGTACCGGATCGGCCATATTGCTGTGAAAGGTCAGTGCGGTGACAAAGGTAAACACCGCAATGCCTGCGGCCGCCAGTTGTGAGCGATAGCCGAGCAGCAACGCCAACCCCAAGCCCAGTTCAACAAACAATGCCACCGCATAAGCGATTTGCGGCATGGGCAGATGCGCACTTTCGATATACGCCAGCGTGCCCGCCGGATCCATCAGCTTAACAATCCCGCTGATGATAAAAATAAGAGATAACAACACCCGCCCGATAAAACTGATCCAACGTTGTCGTACATTCATCCTGGTCGCTCCTTATCGTTATGTCTACACGCACGGCCCCCATGCAGGGGAAGCCGGTGAATGCATGCTGCGTTCAGGCCCGGATGATTTGTTACCTACACCACATCGTTGCCGACTACAGATGTATCACATTTGTTACTCTGCACCATTCTTGCAATAAATGCCAGCAGGATTTGACTTTAAAAAATAACAGTGTTAACTTAACGCTGTTATTTTTATAAATGCCGCTGGAATCCATGCCACCCAAGGTCAAAACCGAGATTGAAAAACAGGCTGTACGCACCGCCATTCTGGATGCGGCGCGTGAGCTGTTTATTCATGAGGGCGTGGGTGCTGTCACCATGCGTGCGGTTGCACAGCGCGTGGGATTTTCAGCCACTAGCCTCTATCTCTACTTTAGCGACAAGGATCAGCTGTTACGCGCCGTGCTCGATGCGGATGTGATCAAGCTGGCACAAGCGCTGAAAGAAACCTTGAGCATCCAGGACCCCTTGCAGCGTTTTTTGCAGTTTGGGCAGCATTATGTGCAGTTTGCCCTGACCAACCCCAACCATTACCGCATGATGTTCATGACGCAACGTCTGCCCTGTGACCCGGCCTTTTCCAGCATAGAGCCCAACAACCCTGAGCAGGATGCCTATTCGCAACTGATAGCAGTGGTGACATACGCCTGGCATGCCGGCATATTTAAGCCCAGCCTGACCGACCCGGTATTGATCGCACAAACGGTATGGGCCGCCATGCATGGCCTGTGCGCCCTGCAAATCAATCTAGCAGATGATGCCTGGATCAACTGGCGCCCGTTAGAAGCGCGTACGCAGGCCATGGTACAGCTGTGCATGTATGGATTACTGAAAGCGCATCCTGATGAATAAATTCACGCCCCCAATAGTCAGCCTAGCCCTGTGTTTTGGCCTCACCGCCTGCCAGCCACCCGCGCAGGAAGCCAACCCGCCACGCCCGGTATGGGTGATGAAGATCCAGGGTGACCAGGCAGGTCGCGTACCCAGTTTTACCGGCGAAGTGCGCTCACGTTATGAGTCAAACGTGAGCTTTCGTGTCGCAGGAAAAATCATCTCGCGCGACGTGAATGTGGGAGATCTGGTCAAAAAGGGACAGCGCATCGCCCAGTTGGACCCCAGTGATATCCGTCTCAATGCGCAGGCAGCCAGCGCTGAAGTACAGTCAGCCAAAGCGAGTCTGGCGCTGGCGCAAGCAGAACTGCAACGCAGACAGCAGCTCTATCAGCAGCAGTTCATTTCAAAGTCGGCGTTAGACAGTTACGAAACCCAGGTAAAAACCGCGCAGGCCCGTGTGCAGCAGGCACAAGCTCAGGCCTCCTTGAGCCAGCAACAAACCGGCTATACACAACTGCTGGCTGACCGCGAAGGGGTGGTTGCCATGATACAGGCCGAGCCTGGTCAGGTGGTGGCCGCAGGGCAAACCGTGGCGCAGATTTATGACCTACGCACCCCAGAAATCCAGATGGCCGTGCCCGAGTCACTCATCGCGCACCTGCATGTAGGTGATGCGGCGCAGATCACGCTCCCCGAAACCGGCGTGGCCGTCACTGGCCGTATCCGCGAAATAGCGCCAGCGGCTAATCCGCAGACGCACGCCTTTGATTTGCGTATCCAGTTGGTCAACGCGGACCCGCGCATCAAACTGGGCATGACCGCCCAAGTGCGTCTGGCGACGGCAGAACACAAGGCAGCCAGCATCGTCGTCCCGACGACGGCTGTCAGCCGCCGTGGCGAGCAGGCGATAGTCTGGGTCATAGACAAACAGAGCCAAGCCCATGCCCGGCCAGTGACCACCGGGGACATCAGCGAAGCGGGCATGGCGATTACCAGCGGCCTGCAAGCTGGTGAGTCCATTGCCACCATAGGCGTGCATACCCTGACCGAGGGCATGCAGGTGCAAGCCGTGACACCCGGTCCGGAGGTGCTGCGTTAATGGATCATCCCACTCGCCCGCCAGAGCACGCGCCCCGCGCTGAGCCTCGCTTCAATCTTTCAACCTGGGCCCTTAAAAATCAGGCGCTGGTCTTGTATTTCATTTTGCTCACGCTGATCGCCGGCGTGGTGGCCTACACCCACTTGGGGCAGTCTGAAGACCCGCCATTTACATTCAAAGTGATGCTGATACGCAGTAGCTGGCCAGGCGCCTCTGCGCAAGAGGTCGAGCAACAGGTTACGGACAAGATTGAGAAAAAGCTGCAGGAAATTCCCGCCATCGATTACACCAGCAGTTACTCTCGGCCGGGCGAATCTGTCGTCTTTATTGTGATTCGTGATAATACGTTTTCAGAAAAGATACCGGAGCTTTGGTATCAGATACGCAAAAAAATAGGGGACATTCGCCATACCTTTCCCAGTGACCTGCAAAGCCTGACCTTTAACGATGAGTTTAGCGATGTTTACGGCAGCATGTTTGCCATCACTGCCGACGGCCTGAATCCGCAACAACTGAAACGGCAGGCGGAGTGGGTACGCGCCCGCCTGCTCAAACTGCCTGACGTGGAAAAAGTAGACCTGTTTGGCGAGCAACCGCAAAAGATTATTATCGAGCTGTCCAACCAGAAACTGACCTCACTCGGCATCAGCCCGGCGCAACTGGCACAACTGCTGCAACGCCAGAATGCCATCCTGGGTGCTGGCACCTACGATGCTGGCTCGGAGCGTATCCGACTAGATGTGAGTGGTCGCTTACAGACACTGGAGGATCTGCGTGCGTTTCCCATCCGCGCCGGAAACCAGAACCTGACGCTGGGTGACATTGCCACCATCCGTCACGGCTACGCCAACCCGCCCGCCCAACGCATACGCTACAACGGGACACCGACCCTGCTGATTGGGGTCAGCATGCAACAGGGCGGCGATGTGATTGCATTGGGCAAAGCCATGCAACAAAGCGTTGCCAGCGTACAAAAGCAGCTACCGGTTGGCGTGCAACTGCATCAGGTCACCTCCCAGCCGGAAATCGTGCAACACTCGGTGCATGATTTTGTCCGCTCTCTCACCGAAGCGCTGATCATCGTGCTCACCGTCAGCCTGCTCTCATTGGGCTTGCGCACCGGGATTGTCGTCGCGGTCGCCATTCCCATCGTATTGGCAGGTACGTTTCTAGTGATGGACTGGCTAGAGATCGGCTTGCACAAAATCTCACTGGGCGCCCTGATTCTGGCCTTGGGCCTGTTGGTGGATGATGCCATCATTGCCGTAGAAATGATGGCGGCCAAAATGGAGCAGGGCTGGGAGCGCATGCAGGCCGCCTCGTTTGCATTCACCTCTACGGCCATGCCCATGCTGACCGGCACGCTGGTCACTGTCGCGGGCTTTTTACCGATTGCCACCGCCGTCTCATCCACCGGCGAGTACACGCGCTCCATCTTTCAGGTCTCAGCCATTTCGCTCAGCCTGTCGTGGGTCGCCGCGGTGATTGTGATCCCTTTTCTCGGCTACCACCTGTTGCCGGATGCCAGCCATCACGCCCAGCCATCCTTATGGCAGACACTACTGTTCAAGGCTGGCTTGAAAAAACAGCCTCCAGAAGCAAGCACTCACGCGCATGAAGATATCTATGCCACCGGCTTTTATGTCCGACTGCATCAGATTGTCAGCCTGTGCGTCAAACACAAAGGCAAGGTGATTTTGGCGACCGTGCTGCTGTTTGTGTTGTCCATGCTGAGCTTTAGCCAAGTGCAGCAACAATTCTTTCCTGACTCGACTAGACTAGAAGTGGTGGTTGATTTGCGTCTGGCGGAAAATGCCAGCGACCATGCCACGGAAGCGGCGGTGCAGCGTGTAGAGCACTGGCTGGACGACTGGCAGCATAAGCACGGCAAGCTGCAAAATGTGGTCACCTATATCGGCTCAGGCGCGCCGCGCTACTATCTACCGCTAGATGTACAGTTACCGCATCGGGCATTTGCACAGCTGGTGATTTTGACGCATGACCTCAAACAGCGCGAAGCGGTGCGCAATGATTTGCTCACCCTGTTCGAGCACGACTTTCCGCAGCTGAGGGCGTCTGTACTGCGCCTCGAAAATGGGCCGCCGGTCGGGTTCCCTGTGCAGTTCCGGGTCGATGGGCAGAACCTGAACGCCATACGTGCAGTGGCACACCAGATTGCAGATGTCATGCGCGGGAATCCGCATTTGCGTAATGTGCAACTGGGTTGGGAGGAGCCGAGCAAGGTGGTGCATATTGAGATAGACCAGCATAAGGCGAGGCTGCTGGGCATCCATTCACCTGATATCGCACAACTGCTCAATACTCAATATTTTGAGCAGGTAGTCAGCGAGTTTCGTGAGGGGAACGAGCGCATCGACCTGGTCATGCGCAGCACGCCAGAGGAACATGCCACGCTGTCGCAATTGGGGCAACTTAGCGTACTCAGCCAACGCGGCGAACGCGTACCTCTGGCGCAAGTCGCCCATATCGAATACGGCTTTGAAGAGGGCGTCATCTGGCGTCGTAACCGCGTCCCCTCGTTGACCGTGCGAGCGCACCTGCGCGGCAACATGCAGGCGCCAGTGATCTCCGCGCAAGTGCAGCAGGCCATCGCCCCGTTGCTCAGTAAACTGCCTGCGGGCGTGACCGTTGAGACCGGCGGCGCCATCGAAGAGTCGGCCAAAGGCGCCACCTCGGTAGCCAAAGGCGCCCCCCTGTTTTTGGCAGCCGTATTTACGCTGCTGATGTTACAACTGCGTAGCCTATCTAACGTGATTCTGGTCGTGCTGACCGCGCCGCTGGGCATGATAGGCATCACGTTTGCCCTACTGCTGTTTAATATGCCGTTTGGCTTTGTCGCCATGCTGGGCAGTATTGCGCTCTCCGGCATGATCATGCGCAACTCGGTGATTCTGGTCGACCAAATCAAGCAGGATATCGCTGAAGGTGCGACGCTGGAGCAAGCCGTGGTGCAATCCACCGTGCGGCGCTTCCGCCCTATCGTGCTAACCGCCGCCGCGGCCATCTTGGCCATGATTCCGCTCACGCGTAGTGTGTTCTTCGGGCCCATGGCCGTGGCCATTATGGGCGGACTAGCCGCCGCTACTATACTGACGATTTTATTTGTACCCGCCCTCTATGCATTCTGGGCGGGATTCACGGCAAGAGCCATGCAATCACGGCACAATAAACTATAATACGACGATCAATAACCGAGACAGTGGGATTCAAGACATGACAGATCAGGCAACCGCACGTTTTAACATGATTGAGCAACAAATTCGCACCTGGGAGGTACTGGACCCGCGCGTGCTCACAACGCTGAGCAATACGCCGCGTGAAGCGTTTGTGCCAGAAGCGTACCGGGGTCTGGCGTTTGCCGATATTGAAATTCCCTTGGCCCATACACAACTGATGCTGAGCCCCAAAATTGAAGGCCGCTTTCTACAGGCCTTACAACTGCAAGCCAAAGACAAAGTGCTGCTGGTAGGCGCCGGCAGTGGCTACCTGGCGGCATTGATGGCGCAAAATTGCGCACAAGTGACGGCACTGGAAATTTTCCCAGCGCTGTGTGCCATGGCGACAGAGAACCTGACGCGTCAAGGCATCCAGAATGTACAGGTGATCGAGGCGGATGGCCATGATGGCTATGAATCACAAGCGCCTTATGATGCGATTGTATTTACCGCCTCCAGCCCGGTGGAGCCAGAAAACGTCCGCCGCCAGCTGAGTATCGGTGGCCGCATGCTCATCGTACTGGGGCAGGCGCCTGTGATGCAGGCGACACTGATCCAGCGTCTGGCTGAGCATAGCTACAAACAGGATGTACTGTTTGAAACCTGCCTGACAGAGATGCAACATGCGCCGCAGGCACAGGCCTTTACATTCTAACGTGCCCACGCTGATGCTGTTGAGACACGCCCGATGCCGCTGGACACTGCTGATCGTCAGCCTGCTGTCCTCGGCTGTGCATGCTGCACCGCAAAGCCTACTCGATATCTATCAGCAAGCCGAACAGAACGACCCGCAGCTCGCCGCGGCTGGCCACGGCAACCAGGCGGCACAAGAGCTCATTGAGCAAGCCAAAGCCGGGTATCGCCCCAGCCTGGCCCTGAGCGCGAGCGCCACCGCCAACCACACTGACCTCAAATACAGTACCAAAAGCGTGCCTTTGCCAGCCGGCGCCAATGCCTTTGAAGGCTACGCCGCCAGACTGGAGGCGCGTCAGCCGATTTACCGCAAAGAAAATCTGGAGCGTATCGATTTAAGTAAAGTGCAGGTCAGCATCACTGACAAACAGCTGAACTTGACGCGGCAACAGCTGATGCTGCGCAGTACGCAAGCCTATTTTGATGTCTTGCATACACAAGACCGCATCGAGCTGCTCGCCGCGCAAAAACAGGCGATTTACGAGCAGCTACAGCAAGCCAAGGCCAGTTTTAATGCCGGCTTGGCCACCGTGACCGACGTGCACGAAGCGCAAGCCCGCTTTGACCTGATGGTCGCGCAAGAAATCGCGGCACAGAACGAACAGGCAGTCGCCAATCACAGCTTGCAAGCCATCATCGGCAAGCCCCCACAAACACTGGCCAAAGTGCGCGATGACTTGCAGGTCGCCGCCGCTCTCAAGCCGATGCAAGACTGGCAGGATGCCACCGCGGCCAGCAACCTCGCCGTGCAGATTCAACAGGCACAAATTGAGGTCAGCGAGCGCAATATTGCGATTGCCCAATCTGGCCATTATCCAACGCTGGATGCGGTCGCCAGCTACACCGACAGTCATTACAACGGCAGCCAGAACAGCTTTGGCACCGACCTTCAGAATGCGGTCATCGGCGTCGAGCTCAGTGTGCCCCTTTATCAGGGGGGCGCGGTCGATTCCCGCGTTAGACAAGCGGCCTATAACAAGCTGAGAGCACAGGATGACCTCGAAAACATCCAGCGCCAAACCACCCTAGAAACCCAGCGCGCCTACCTTGGCCTGAGCAGCAGCATGGCACAAATCAAGGCGCTAGCGCAGGCCTTGCAGAGTAGCCAAAGTCAGCTAGATGCCACGCGCTTTGGCTATGAAGTCGGCATACGCACCAGCGTAGACCTACTGAATGCCAGACAGCAATATTTCAGCGCCAAGCGCGATTTATTACAGGCGCGCTACCAGTATCTGGTCAGCATCATTCGTCTCAAAACGGCGAGCGGCATCGTCAACGAGTCCGATCTACAAGATATCGACCAGCAACTCATCAAGAGGTAAGTTCATGCACACTGCCATTGCCCGCACTGACGCAATCTGGATGCTTATTGATGTGCAAACCCGCTTGTGTGACGTGATGCCGCCTGATGCCATGGCGTCCGTGGTGAAGAATATCCAGCGCCTGATTCAAGGCGCGCAATCCCTGAATATCCCGTTGTGGGTCACCGAGCAATACCCGGAAAAACTGGGCGAGACGCTGCCTGCACTGCAATCGCTATTGCCAGACGGCACACCGCGCATGGCTAAACTGGCGTTCTCAGCTTGGCATGAGGCGGGCTTCCAAGCCACTGCATTTAGCCATGCCGCGCAAGTGGTACTGTTTGGGCTGGAAACCCATATTTGCGTCTTGCAAACCGCGCTGGATGCTCTGGCCGCGGGGAAACAAGTGTTTGTGGTGGAGGATGCCGTGATCTCACGTAGTGCAGCCAACCGCAATAACGCGATTGAGAGACTGCGCGCAGCGGGCTGCATCATCACCAATACCGAATCCATGCTGTTTGAACCGCTGGCTGGCGCGAGCCACCCGCAGTTCAAGGCGATCTCAGCATTGATACGCTAGCCTGCCTCCGCTGCCCCCCATGGGGTGCAGCTTCGTCATCCGCGCACGAGCCACCGTTAAAATTGATATTGCAGCGTCAGCCGAGCCGCCCTCGGCTCTACCGGATGCATGTGCACGTCACTGACAGCCGAGGCCTCGCCGCGCATTTGCGATGCGTAGTAGTAATCGATATCGCTGGCTTGTCGATCGAACAGGTTAAACACATCGAGGGTGAGCGTGGTGCGTGGATTGTAGCGATAGCCAAGGCGCGCGTAGGTGAGGAAAGTGGCGTTGGAACGCACCGAGTTATCTTCAATGAGCGGTCTTGGTCCGAAATAGCGCCATTGCACACTCCCAAACCAGCGACCCCAGTTGTTCACCGTGACGCCCATGGAGGCCACTTTATTGAGTGCGCCGGGGATATATTGACCGGCAGGGTCTGTATGCGTAAAGCGGGCTTTTGAAAGTGCCACATCCATATCCAGCAATAACCAATCGTTGACGACGTAGTGGTTATTCCACTCCACACCATAACGACGGCTAGCGCGACTGGGTTCGGTTTCACCAGCATCGCCGACAAATAGGAGTTCGGAATCAATATCTAACTGCCAAAGTGCCAGTGCGCTTTGCAAACCAGAAATCCACTCACTGCGAATGCCCACCTCGCTGCCGCGGGTACGCACCATGGGCGTTACTGGCGTGGCTGCGCCACCACTTGGCAGCATGGTTTGGGTGGTGCCACGGGCATCGTTACTATGAAAACCTTTGCCAATATTGTAAAAAAACTCAGTAT
>CAYTIV010000019.1:0-21740 GCA_964437895.1 uncultured Methylotenera sp. | reverse complement strand
CATTCTGCAGGCTGGGCGATATGACCAGAACATTTGCGCCATATCGAGCGCCAATATGCAGCGTCCAGTCGGTGCGTGGTAGGGTGCGTTCGGCTTGAATAAACCATCAATCGAGCCTAACTCGCCCTCCATAATGAAATAGAAGCAAAAAAAATCAAGAGTGTCTTTTGAGATGCGTGCAATGCTGCGGCCAAAAGCATGTGCTTCTGTGAGTGACTCCAAGTAAACCAAGTGATTGACACTGTAACGGTCTACTTTGCCAATAAACCCTTGGTGCACCTGATGCTTGGACACTTCAATGTCCAAAAAATGATCCAGATGCCCGCGCCAAGCCAGCATTTGTTCTGAACGTAAATCTACGCTGGTGTCTACGCTACGCAGAACAATATTGGAAGCAAGTTGTGATGTTTTAAGCGCCATTGCGATCTTATCAAGCTAGGTTCTCACGTGATTCTTGTAGGAGTATAGCGTACCTCGGGGGCGTAAATCCTTGACCAGCCTATTTATCACATTGTGATTGATGGTGATAAAACTGCAACTGGATGCCAAGTCACTTTTTGCGGCGGTGCTACATTCCAGACTACCAATACATTTGGCTGGGGCGCGGCGCGTTTTAATGATGACAGCACACAAGAATCAACAACATCGCTATGTTTTCAGGCATAAAGCGCCCAGAAAAAGAATCATGATTATCGATGATCAAAGTATTTTCAGGCTGGGGCTGATGGCGGCGCTGCAGAAACCGATGCCTGAGGCATGCATGGTGGAAGCCGCTTCGATCGAAGAGGCTTTATTGCATGGTGATGCTGTGGATTTGGTGTTGCTGGAGTGTGCCGGCTATCTGTCCTCATTGTTATCGGCGATTGGTCAACTCAAAGCAGCCTGGCCGACATGCCGGCTCATTTTGATTTCTGCGTGCAATCAGGTTGAGGGCGACGCGATAGCCACTCAAGTCGGGGCTGATCACTTTTTATCTAAATCGCTGCCTTGCGATCACATTATCAGTGCCATATTGCTGCAGCTCGATCATATCAAAGGCACGGCCCCCGCTCTGCCCAAGATGACGCAGCGGCAGGGCGAGATCCTGGCATTGATGAGTCGTGGCTTAACGAACAAAATGATAGCCAGAGCGTTGAATATTTCAGAGCATACCGTGCGCTGGCATGTACAAACGATTCTTGCGCTTTTGGAGGCTTCTTGCCGGTCTGAGGCGATTTTTTTTGGTAGAAATCTGGGCTTGATTCATTAGATGACATTGCGACTGGCCAGGTGCGTCCGATAGCGTTCAGCGCCTCGTATGTGCTGAGCCCGCAAGCTAAGGCGAGGGTACGTCTAGTCGCCGCGAGGGGCTTCTCTGTATCTATGCAAAATAAAACCCGCACTAGGCGGGTTTTAAACGATGCACTTTTAATGGCTGAGCGTTATTTTACGCTTCTGTAATCCACGCCTTCTACCCCTGGAAAGCGGAGCGCCTTGCCTTCATTCTGATGCAGATTCAGGACTTTTCCATCATACCGCACTTGTACCGCCACCTCTTTTTGCTTGCCGGGCACTGGGTCTGCACCAAAAAACTGGTTCATGTTAGCCGGGATGTATAAGTTCCCATCCGTATTGGCGGCACGCACAATATCGGCGACTTTTTTACCATTGATGTCCCAGGATTGTTGGCCTTCAACACCATACCAGGCCAAGCCAATTTCAACCACTTTAGGCAGGTAGTAATCCACCCCTTCCACGCCAGGGTAATTGAGGGCTTTACCTTCTTTTTGACGCAAGTTGATGATAGAACCATCTGCGCTTAACTGTACGGCAAGCACTTTTGGTTTTCCTGGCGCAGGATCACCGCCAAAAAACTGGTTCATGTTGGCAGGGATGGAAATTTTCCCTAAATTTGCGGTGCTAGCGTTCATGGTCTGGCTGACTTTGTCGGCCACTTTGACGCCATTGATGGTATCAACATGTACACCATTTTCGTCACCATACCAAGCCAGATTGACGCTGGCAAAAGAGTTTTCGGTACAGGCAGGTATTCTTTCAAGGCTGTTGAGCATACCGGCTTTGCCACTCATTTCTACCAGGGTTTTGGCGCCACTGGCAGGGACTTTTTTCATCATGGCGACTTTGGCTGCTTTGAGACTGATCTTGCCAGCCAGACGACATTTCTTCTCAACTTCGGTGCCGCCACCTTCGCCATCAAACATCTGTTGCAAGATGCCATTGTCGGCTGCGGCCATCGTACATTTGCCAACATTCACGGCATCATTCGCCAGCATCAAGGTGACGCCACAGGCGGCTTGCGCTTCAGTGGCATAGATTCTAAACCACTCTGGATTCGGAATGTGCAGGGCTTGTAAGGGCGCAAATACTTGATTGAGGCGATTAATGTCACTGGCCACCTTTTGACAATCAGGGCTTTCTGCCGAGTTTTTAGCCTTCATTGCTAGGCCTGGAATGCTTGCCAAGTTTTTAACCGTATCGACGATTTCTTCTGGGACCTGACACACAAAGCCGACGTTAAAGGCCTCCGCACAGGCGGTGGCTTCTTGCGCGGGTTTGTTGGGATAGACCTGATTGGTAAATTTTGCCAATCTCACAGCTTGATCCACCCCATAGAAAGGGGAGGGCAGGTAAGCACCCAATTGTGGGCACATGGCGCGCAACCAGGCCAAGGGATCGCTGATGAACTTAAGCGCTTCATCTTTGACAGTATTATAGGCATCGGTAGATACCCCGGCCACCTTGTTTGCGGCTTTGACGGTTTCGTTATTGACGCTATTGGCAGCACCCGTGGCCCATGATGAGACTTGATAGCTCGCATTGACCGTGCCGTTAGCGATGGTGATGGCAACATCGCCTATTTTGTCTTGGGCATCTTCCCACCAGCTTTTTGAGCGTTGCATACGCTCAGCGTTTGATTGCCACACGTAACCGCGGTCATCATCCGGGCCAGGGCCGCGGTGGATGACCAAGTTACCATCGTCTTCCAAGGTGACAAAGTAGCTGCCCTTGGGGAACGCTGCATCATCCGCCCCTTGTGGAATACAACCCACAAACTTGCCTGGGTTTTGTCTGGAGCCTTCATAGGTACAGAAGTGACCATCCGGTTGCATGGTCATAAAGCGTTGCGCCACTGGCAGTCTATCCCCCAGGCCACGACCAAAGCGGCCTTGCTGACTAAATACACGATTGTCGTTTGAGATGCCTTGCAATGAGGAGGCGTGAAACACTTCCATCGGGCCATCATTCATCAACACGGCAACGTATTGTTTGTTTCTGGATTGCATAAAAGTGTCATTGCCCAGCCAATCACCGACGCGCATGACATGCAAACCACGCACATCGCGTGGAGCATCTTTGATGAAGTTATCGATGCCAGCATTGGGGATGCGACCTTCTTTAATACCAAAGGTCACCCAATGCCCGAACAGTTTGGCTGGGTCGCGACCGAAAGCTGCTTTCAAGTCTGCATATTTATTGGCGTAGAAGATCGGATCAAGGTGTACGTCGCGGATCTTTTTGAACACGTCGTCATCGATGCCTGCGCGTGGTGAGCGCGCCTCGTAACGGCCAGAGGTCACACAATGGAACAACGGGTTGTCAACGTTGCCATGAAAAGCATTGTTCAAATCCGCATAGCGATTATTGTAGTACGTGGTATCTAGCAATGAAGTCCAGATCAGATTATCTGGCATCACATTATCGGGATTGCCGGCGTAGATTTCCAACACCCCGGTGTCTCTTAACAAGACAAAGAACTGGTTTCCCTGGCGATTAGAGCGTGAACACCAGACCTGTCCCTGACTGCCCTGCGGATAAAGGCATAGGTTGCCGTCGGTTTGCATGGCGACTTTGCCGTTGACCGCTGTGCCGGGCGCTGCTGTCCAAAACAGTTCGCCATTGATCCCGTAAATACTGAAACTACCTTTGCTGTTCACCGTGGCATAAAATGCCCCGTTGGCTGAGACGATGGCATCGTTGGCAGTTAATTGCTGCCCGGCAATCAAGCGGTTGCCCAGATTGTTTTTGGCGCGGAGATTGGTTAACTCTGCGCTATCTGCGCCAGGGCGTCCGTTGCCAAAAACGTGCAAATTGGCAAATTCTGCATCCGTCAGCGCGTGGGCATGTGATATCCAGAACAGTAGCGCACAGAGTGCGAACAGGCTGGCCACAAGGTGATTCTGCAAGCCCTGTTTAAGCGGGATGTTATGATTCATATGAACCTCGAGTGTGAGTTGTTATTAATAGAATGGATCGGGGATTACTTGGCATAAAAAAGAATCTCTGGCGCGTTGGTTTCATCGACGACCCAGGGACGTCCGTTGGGGGTGACGGCTACCGCTGTCGCCGTGCGGTTGACTCTATCAAACGCCTGGCTGCTGGCGTTCCATCGCGCAAGCTTGCTGCTGGTGCCATCACCGTAAACCAGATAGACATTGCCATTGCTCGCGCCTGCAATATCCAGAGGAATGTCGCCAGAGGCGAGGGCACGTGTAACGGCGGCACCGTTGACGATTTGTTGAACGACGCTGGCAAAGGTTGTGATGACCCATACATCGCCACTGCGTGAAACGGCCACGCGTTTGAAGTTACCGGCGACCAGCTTGCTAAATTTCGTCGCAGAGGGCGCTTGGTAATAGAGGCTGCCATTAGAGACAATCACGTAGAGTCCACCATCTGGCGCGATTTCCATATTGATGATGCTGGATTCAATCGGGCAGCTGCCAACGGCACAGAAGGTGGTGCCTGCAAACACATCGACGGTGGTGAACGCGCCATTCACCTGGTGGTACAGGCGGCCATCTGTGCCCAGGCTCAGGTACCACAGGCTGCCATCCGTGGCGGTTTTGATGGTCTTGAACTGGTCGTTGTCCGGCAGGGTGACGCGTTGAGCGAACATTTTTTTGGCCGTGCTATCGTATTTTTCAAAGGCCGGCACGGTCATCCCGGCATCGCTGTAACCTAGGCCGAGTACGGTGCCATCCTGCCCTACGGAGACGTCTCTGAGCACAGCCAATGTTGATGCCACCGAGCCAAACAGCAAATTCTTGTTGATGACAAAGGTGCCTGTCTCGGTCACTGTGGCGGTGTCGCCGGTGCCAGTGGTGGGATTTTTTGTGCTGACAGCCACTTGAACATCTGTGCTTTCATCCCGTGGGAACAGGGCGGAATAGAGGATGCTACCATCCTCGGCCACGACCCAGGGCCGGCCTTTGGGACCCACCGCGACTTGGCTGACTTTTAAGCCATTGACTGGAATGATTTGCCAGTCTTCAGTGTCGGCGCGATAACGTTGCAACTGCCCCTCGCTGGTAATGATGAACACCGAGTTATCGGGGCCAATGGCGATGGTGCGCGCCTGTTTGGGTAACCGCTCACACGGGGTTTGACCACAACGCACTACCGTGCCATCTTTCAGTAGACCCCAGGGCGTACCATCTTTGGCCACAGCGATAAAGTTGGCTGAGCGTGCTGGCAGCTTTTTGAAATTAAGGTTGGCACTGTCGTACTCACTGAGCTCGCCAGACTCGTTAGCAATGATGACACGACCGTTGGCGCCAATCGCAATGTCTGAGGCGAGCCCTGTGACTTGCTTCCAGTCTGTGGTGTCATGGCGAAAAATCCGGCCATATTGATTGATGCCCCACGGGTTACCCACGGGATCGAGTGCTATCTTAATTAACTCGCCTGGAAATTTTTTGAAAATGCGCTGGGCATTACTCCACTGATAGATGCCTTGGTCTCTGCCTATGCTAAAGACACTGCCTTCCGTACTGATGGCGAGTAACTTGCCGTCAGTACGCGTGTCGGTGAATGTGAAAGGGTCAGGGTCTGTGATGCTGGCTTCTGGCGTAATGGCAATATAGGCTGCCGCAGGCGTGGTTTTGCGTATGCCACTGCTGTTATAGCCGCGGCCGCCACGGCTTCCGCGGCGATGCACGGTGATGCTGTCCTGTGAGGTCTCCGTCTTAGCAAGCTTGGTCTGGCTGATGGTGCCTTGGGCAAGCAGGCTGCCGTTGTTTAATACGACCCACAAGGTGTTATTGAAGGCGGAGGTCGCTAGTTTGACGCCAGGCGGTGTCTGCACGATCCGCCATTGACGGCTGTAGCTCTCCCAGCGTTGAAATTCGCCTTGCTCGTTGACACTGACAATCATGCCCTCTGCATCTATCCCTAGATAGCGTGCAGACCCCGGCACCGATTGCCAGGCATCATTCATCCATTGCGAGAGTTCGCCTTGTGCAGTGCGCTTCCACACGCTGCCGTCACTGCCGCTGGCAATGTTGGCGGCGGTGCCCTCCAAGCGTACTTCTTCCCCGGTAGTCAGTTGTTTTTGGTGTAGGCTGCCATCTTCTGCCACCCACAACAGCGCATTTTGGGCTGTGGGCGCAATATCCAGCGCTTTGATGCCGAGGGGGGCCCACGCCAGGCCGGTGTAATGAAAGACTTCATTATCTAGCCCGATCGCCCACAAGTCCTGATTTCGAGGTGTGGTTTTAACGCGCTTGAATGCGCCGGGCAGTCGCCCCCAAAAGCCATGGTCGGCCTGCCATTGCCACAGGGTGGCATCTTGCCCGACAGCGTATACCGTGTCGGCGGTCCCGGCGAGTGAAACGGCATCCCCAAAAACGATTTGCCAGGTCGATGTTTCAGATGCCCAGGCACCGGGCGTGCACAATAGGGCCCATAGCATCCATAACACACGCAACATGGTGAAGGGTTAGATTAAATCGTTAACAACTTGAGAAAGCATCTGTTTGTTGGCTTCTCTTTTCTCCCAACGCTCAACCTGCACATCGCCGGTACGAAACTCGCGGAAAAACTCTTGAGAATCGATTTTCTTGCGAATGTCATCAAAGGAAGGCTGGTGCGGGAACCAATCCTTGTTGCGCTGCTGCAGCTTTTCCACGCTACGTTCGTATTCGCTCATGCCGTCGAGAATAGCTTGTCTGTCTTCAGCCGATTGCGCGGTATACACGGGGCGACGCGGGGTGAGTAAGATCAGAATAGACTTCTGGTAGTCACGCTTACCATGCTCGGAGAACAACATATTCAACCCTGGTACATCACGCAGGAAGGGAACGCCGTCACTCGACTTGGTCACGTCACGCTCGGTCAAGCCACTTAAAATCAAGGTCTCGCCAAACTTGAGAACGACATTTGAGTTGACATTGGTTTTGGTGGTATCCAATCGGTAAGTAAACACCACACTATTGCTCGGGTCGGTGAGGAAGGTACGTTGTGCCGCCACTTGCAGGCGCACTTTGTTGTTGGGCAAGAAGTCGGGGCGTACCGATAATTTGACGCCAATTTCTTTTTGAATCGAGATCGAATCGCCCGCACCGCCTGAAACCGCCGCAGCCGAGATTTCTACCCCGGAGAAAAACTCCGATGTTTGACCAGAGAGTGCGACCAGGCTAGGTTTGGCAATCACTTCATCCATGCCGTTGATGGCATTGGCAATGTTTAATGAATAAGTCACCGAAGGGATACGGATCACACTAGACAGGGTAGTGGTGCTGGTTTTGGACTGCACACCATCGGTGACAGTGGTGACCACACTTTTGCCTTTTGACAAGCCGGGTGTCAGTGAGGTGGGGTCGCCAAATTGCAACTTCAGTCCATTGAGCAGGTTGATGCCATAGGTGGTGCGTGAGTCTTCTTGCGTGCCGATAATCACGACATCGACCACCACCATTTTATCTTCGACAAACTGTCCGTTACCCGTGCCATAGTTTCCACCATAGCCATAGGCGCCCCCGTTTTGCATGGAGGTGCCCGTAGGATAGCCACCCGGGCTGGAATAGCCATTATTGCCAGGGTAACTGCTAGACCCCGGATAACTATTGGAGCCAGGATAGCTGTTAGAGCCTGGGTAACTGTTGTTGGCAGGGTAGCCACTGCTGCCAGAGGATGAAAAACCATTACTGCTCGGGAAGCTGCTGTCTGCGACGATCACCGGCGCGGGTTCTTTTGTGCTGGTTTTGTAAAAACCGCCCCAGTCCTCTAGTCTGCGTTTTAATGTTTGGGTCGCTTCGTCTTTTTGCGACAGACTGAGCTGCTCATACAAGGCCTGCGCACCGGCTTCATCGTGCAAGGTGGCGCGTACCATGGCCATGGTTCTCAAACCCTTGGGTGAGGTAGAAAAACCGGGATTGATCTGTGCCAGTCGGCGCAAAGAACCATCTGCGGTGATGGGGTCATGGGCGTAGTAAGAGGCGATGGCCAGATCGTAGAGTAAATGCTCGTTTTGGGTCTCTATGGCAACGGCGCTGGCTAATGAATGCTGTGCAGCTTCGTATTTGCGTTGGTCCATATTACACAGACCAAAGTAATAGTGCGCTCGCCAGTTGTTTTCATCAAATTTAATCGCTAGGCGATAACCTTCTTCAGCCAGTTCATATTTGCTGCCATCGCCTTCTTTTGCCATCAGGTGATAGGTCAGGGCGTTGAGAAGATGAATATCTGAATGCGTGACATCCATTTTTAATGCCACATTGAACAAGCGAGACGCCTTGCTGTAATCGTGGTTACGTAACGCATTCACGCCTTCATAAATCACGCGCTGTTCGGTAGACATGCTCTCAGGATGTTTACCTGCCATATCGGGAACCATCAGTCCCTTCGATTTCAAGCCTATCGCATCGTGTGCCTGAAAATGCGATAGCTGCATACTATCGTGTGGTGTCTGGCATCCGCCAAGGCAGAGTAACGCTATCAGAACGCTGATCTTTTTCATATATTTGAGTGAAGCCCGATGAGTGTATTTTTTTGATTTGTCCTGCTTTATAGCGCAGCAGGTTTTGGGGACCACTATAGCAGTTAGAAAAACTTAATTCGCCAGCAAAATTGATGGGTTTTAACCCAGATGCGTGTAGTTTAGGCTGCGAGATGGGGCTTGGTTTTAAGTAGCTTGCGTGGCTTTAAGGCTGTGTTATGACGAGGATGAATAGCCTTTGCGCTACCACTTTTACAATAAAACCACACTTTAAGGAGGGAGAGACACGTAAACCCATTAATTTGTACAGGCGCATAAATTTTGAATCGTGTCAGAATGACCAGAGGGGATAAATATAATTAAGACTCATCATGCCAACCAAAAAAATTATTATTGTGGATGACCATGGTATTTTCAGAACGGGGCTGATGGTCTCTTTGCAGCGTACCATGCAAAGCTCGCACATATGGGAGGTCTCCACGGTTGAAGAAGCCTTACAAAAATGTAGTGCGGCGGACGTGGTGTTAATGGATGTTGGTTTAGAACTGATGCAGGCAAATATGATGATCACAGCCATCAAGTCCAAATGGGCTTCGTGCAAGTTGATCGTGCTTTCAGCTATGACTCAGTTTGAGGGGGCACAATTCATCAGCGAGACTGGCGCGGATTGTTTTCTGTCTAAGTCGCTGCCTTCTGCACAAATTCTGGCAGAGATTATCGAGCAGATTGAAGGCATGAAGGGGGGCGTCTCTGCGCATCCCAAGTTTACTTTGCGTCAGTTAGAAACGCTGTCGCTGATGAGCAAAGGTTTAACCAATAAAATGATTGCAAAAGAGCTGGGTATTTCTGAGCATACCGTGCGCTGGCATGTGCAGCATATCCTGACCACCCTCGATTCTTCCAGCCGCTCAGAAGCCATTTTTAATGCCCGTATTTTTGGGTTTATTCACTAGTGGTTTATTCGCTAGGGGTTTACTCTCTAGCGGATTACTCTCTCGCTGGCTTTATATTCCTAGCTTTGATTTTCAAGGTGGTTTAAGCGGATTGCGGTGTTTGCAGCAGACGCCAGCGGACAGTCAAGTCGTCCTTTTTGCCTGCAGATAAAAAGTATGAGAGCGGACTGATTAAAGCCTGTTTTCTGAAAAGGCTTAAAGTAGCGTTAGGGGCTGGTTGTGATGGCGGCGGCCGCTTGTTGTTGGTGACCATTGCTGCCTATGTGCCGAGCAAGTGCATCCCCCAGTGGCATCGGTCGATTCAGATAAAAACCCTGTGCGTAAGCGACGCCCATGTCTTTCAGGCAGTCGAGTGTCGCCTGATCTTCAACATACTCAGCAATCGTCTGGATTTCCATAGACTCAGCCACGCTCTGAATCGCTTTGGCCATGGCCAGGTCGACCTTGTTGCTGGTGATATCCCGCACGTAAGCCCCATCCATTTTGAGGAAGTTGACGGGTAGGTGCTTGAGGTAACTAAACGATGACATGCCACTGCCAAAATCATCTAGCATAAAGCGGGTGCCCATTTTTTGCAGTTCACGAATGAGTTTGATGGTGTTATCGATATTGATAATGGCCGATGTTTCGGTGACCTCAAAGCAGACATGCGCCGGTGGAATGTCATAAGTCTCGAAACATTTTTGAATATAAGGCAGCAACTGGGCGTCACCCAACGACATCCCAGACAAGTTAATGCTGACGATAAAAGGATTCACTGCTGTATGTAGCTTGAACAAAGGCTGCAAGGCCATAAAGGCATGTTGAATCACCCAGCGATCAATTTTGCTCATTAACTGGTAACGCTCAGCTGAGGGTAGAAACTCTGCCGGCGGAATAATGCCGCCATGCTCGTCACGCTTACGGATGAGAATCTCATAGAAAGGGGGGAGCTCTTGATGTTGCAAAGGGAAGATGCCTTGGCAATAGAGAACAAAGTCATTGTGCTCAATGGCTTCATTAATGCGCAACACCCATTCCATTTCAACATGGCGTTTGAGCAATACATCATCTTCAGGATGGAACAAGTGTATCTGGTTACGACCATTGTCTTTGGCCACATAGCAGGCGGCGTCTGCATGTCGGGTAATTTCGCCCACATCTTTCAGGTCGCCCGTAATTTCTACAATGCCTATGCTGATTCCGCTCTGAAATAGGCGGCCATCATGCATGAAGCGGAAGCTTTCCACCATCTGACGCAATTGGGCGGCAATCTCAATCGCTTTTTCAATCTGGCAATAGCTCAGTAATAAACCAAACTCGTCTCCGCCCAGACGTGCAAAGGTATCTTCTGCCCGTATCCGCTGACTGAGGATCATGCTGATTTGTCGCAGCATCTCATCGCCAGCAAGGTGGCCGCAGGTGTCGTTAATCACACGGAACTGATCGAGGTCCATGTAGCAAAACACATGGTTGGCGCGGTGCTGTTTGACGTCCTGCAAGGCTTGCTGCAAGCGTCTTTCGAGTTCCTGTCGGTTGACGAGGCCGGTGAGCGCATCATGGCGTGCTTGATAGCGGAGCTGTGCCTGCGCATCTTGAATGCGGTGGCGCATGTCTGCCTCAACATGCTGCATATCCCTGGAGATTTGGTTGATGGTGCTTTGCAGTGACTTGATTTCAGGCAGGGTGTTCTGAGGCGTGGCATGCTGGCTACCGACCACAAAGCGTTTGAGCGCTGACGTCATGTCTCTAATTGGTTGGCTGATCGACCGGCTGACCCAGTGGACAAGGATCGTGCAGAGAATTAGGGCGAGGGTGATATAGCCCACATTTTTGATAAAGGCCTGCCGATGGTCTTCTGTCAGGGCGGCTTTATCAATGGCTACAAACACATAGCCCAGCAATTGATGACTGCGGTCAGGTGAGAATACCTTCACCATCGTGACTTCATGCGTATTTTGTTGCATGACACTGGTATCTTGCTGTGGCAGTGCCTCTGCGATATTGAAGGCTGCGCCGACATTGGCGATCGCCTGCTGCTTACGGTTGGCAATAATCAGTGATAAATAGGGTTCGCGACTCAGTTGGCTGGCTTTGAGCAGGCGATTGATGTAATCCTGCGTGTGCAGTTCTGTTTGGTTGTGGATGACCGCGGACAGAAACTTGGCCGTCGTCAACGCGTGCTGACTCAGTTTGTCTTCGTCATGCGTCAGTTGCTCCTTGAAATCAAGCAACAGAAAAGTGCAGGATAATGCGAATACGGGGGCGATGACCAGAAGCAGTAATCGCGATTGAATGCTAAGGTTCTGAAAAAAGCGCATGTGAACAGTAAGTCAGTTAAATGATGTCAGCTGCCATGCGTGGCGTATGCCACATCAGCACAGATTTTTCGTTCATGACATCCCCCTGAAATTGGTGTATAAGGCTGAATGATGTTATTAATTATGCGTCTTTGCACTTGTAAATTTCGCATAAATAGCTGTTAAGTTCCAGTCACTGCCTAGTGTATTTGTTTTCTCATGATACCGCAAATTTATATCACAGATTATCTATCTGAAGCCGCAGCGCAGCCTGCTGAGATGGTCCGGAGCCTGTTGGAAACATGCCCTTGGTTGCTGGATGCGCGCTGGGTGGTCGCTGCCACGCCGCCCTGTCGTAGCTTGTTTGAGTCTCTCTCAGTCGCGACTTTAAGCGCGAGGGAAAATCCGGTGACAGGGGTGCTCGCTCAGCGACTATCTTCAGCTAACACGCCCCCGCAATTCTGCCTGTTGCCAGCCCATCTCGGTTTGCGGCGCGACACCTTTAGTCTGCAGTCGCTGCCGGTATTGTCTGCAACCGTTTTTCAAGCCATCACGGCGCATCTACAGGCCCATTTTTCCCAAGATTTTGTGCTCACTGCGGATATGTCTCAGCGCTACTGGTGGGTGCAGCCCTTAAAACAGATTGATGCACGCTGCCCATGGCCGCAGGACTGTCTTTTTCAGCAAGCGTTTCAATGGCAGCCAGAAGGGGCGGGGGCCGCGGTCATCCGCCAATGGACCAACGAGATCCAGATGTTGTTGCATCATCTGGCCAATATCCCGCCAGTCGCTGACTGGCCAGTAGCGTTGAATAGCCTGTGGTTTGCCAGCGTGGAGCCACTGCCAGCTTGGAAGTCGGCTGCAGCGGTCGTTTCGGGTCAAGGTGAGGTGTTTACGGGCTTGCAAGCGGCACCGTTGCCCGGGCTAAAAGCCATGCCATTTATTTCGCTACTCACCGAAAAGCATTCCGCCCCTGCATTGTGGGTGGCTGATACCTGGCAGAGCATAGACTGGCCGGCATTGACGCAGGCCATCACTCAACGACAGCTGTGCGCTTTAACGCTGGTGCTACCATGTGCAGAACGCAGTCTGGTGGTCACGTATCAGCGGCGGCCACGCTGGCAATTCTGGCGCAAAAAGCAGACGCAGGCCTCTGTGCTGCAACATCTCGAAACGCAATTAATGGGTAGTCCTCAGTCATAAGCCATGAAAATTCAGCAACGCCACTTTTCAGAAGACACGCAACAGGCTCTGCAGGCACAGGGCCTGCCCCCACTGCTGGCCCGCTTGCTGGCGGCCAGGGCCGTGACCGAGCAGGACTGGCATTTGCAAGAGATGCCGCATCTGCTCAAGCCTGAGCAACTCAGCGGCGCGCAGCAGATGGCGCAATTGCTGGCAGAGGGGATTCAGCAACACAAACGTATTCTGATTATTGGTGATTATGATGCGGACGGCGCGACCGCCACCGCCGTCGCTGTGCGTGGCTTGCGTATGATGGGGGCCCAGGTCGATTTTCTGGTGCCCAATCGATTCGAGTACGGTTACGGTCTCACCCCTGAGATCGTGGCACTGGCCGCCAAACAGCAGCCAGAGGTGATTCTCACTGTTGATAATGGGATTGCCAGCATCGATGGCGTGGCCGCTGCCAAGGCGCTGGGCATGCAGGTGCTGATTACCGATCATCACTTGCCAGCGGAACAGACGCCAGAGGCAGATTGTATCGTCAACCCTAATCAGCGCGGCTGTGATTTCCCCAGCAAGCACCTGGCTGGGGTGGGGGTGATGTTTTATGTGCTGATCGCTTTGCGTGCTGAGTTAAAGCAGCAAGAGTGCTTGCCAGAAGACGGTGTCCATCTGGGCAGCCTGCTGGATCTGGTGGCCCTAGGCACGGTGGCCGATCTGGTGCGGCTGGATACCAACAATCGCATTCTGGTCCGTCAAGGGCTCAAGCGCATCCGGCAGGGGGCGGCGGCTCCAGGCATATTGGCGCTGCTTAAGCTGGCCGGGCGTGATCCGCAGCAAGTCAATGCGCAAGATCTCGGTTTTTATGTGGGCCCGCGGCTCAATGCGGCTGGCCGGCTGGATGATATGACCATAGGCATACGCTGCCTGCTGGCAGAAACCCCGCAAGAGGCCATGCAATATGCCCAGCAGCTGCATGTGCTAAATGCCGAGCGCAAACAGATTGAGGCTGAAATGCAATGGGATGCCATGGCCGATCTGGCGCAAGATTTTAACGAAACGCAGTTCACTATTAGTGTGTTTCAGCCGGACTGGCACCAAGGGGTGATCGGCATATTGGCTTCGCGCATTAAAGAGCGTTTTCATCGGCCAGTGATCGCCTTTGCCGATGCCGGAGAGGGCTTGATCAAAGGCTCTGGTCGTTCGGTGCCGGGCTTGCATTTACGTGATGCGCTGGATCTGGTGACCAAGCAGCAGCCAGACCTGATTATCAAGTTTGGTGGTCATGCCATGGCGGCCGGGCTCAGTATCCGTACCGATGATTTTGCGCGGTTCAAGCACACCTTCGAGCAGGTCGTGCAGGGGCTGATTGATCCAGAGGTGTTGCAACAGGTGCTGGAAACCGATGGCGGTTTATCAGCACAGGACATGACGATGCAGACCGCAGAGATGTTGGGCAGCTTGGTCTGGGGGCAGGGGTTTCCGCAGCCGGTATTTTATGACCGTTTTCAGGTGTTACATCAGCGGCTGCTGGGGGAGAAGCATCTGAAGTTGCGGCTGCAAAAAGCACAGCAACAGTTTGAAGCGATTTATTTTCAGCATGCGGAGTTTCTGCCAGAAACGGTTGAAATTGCTTATGCGTTACAAGTGAATGAATTTAATGGCAACCGGAGTTTGCAGTTGCAGGTGGTACACGCCGTCCCGCTAGAAACGGCCTAAGCAAGCTGGATTTTGGATTAAATCACTTGCGCATGCACATCAGGTGCGAGCGTTGGCCTTAAATACGGTAAAATATAGCCTTCATTCAAGAGGTTAAGCATGGCTCGCCCATTTAAATCCCCCAAAACCACCCCCGCAGCCCGCCCGCCCAAAGCCGCGCCTGAGACGGTTGCCACAGAAGAGACTGGCGAAGCCGCACCGGCGTCACGTAGCGGCCAGCGATTGCACAAGTTGCTGGCGCTGGCCGGTTTTGGCTCACGCCGGGACATGGAGACGCTGATTGAAAGTGGTCGCATCACCATCAATGGTCAGGTAGCGCTGGTGGGTGCAGTGGTTGACGAGTTTGACATCGTACGACTGGATAGTCGTATTTTGCATCTGCCCTTTGAGGCCGAATTGCCTCAGGTGCTGCTCTATCACAAACCTGAAGGCGAACTGGTTAGCCAGGATGACCCGGAAGGCCGTGCGACCGTGTTTGATAAGTTACCGCGTATCAAACAGGGTAAATGGATTGCCATCGGTCGTCTGGATATGAATACCAGCGGCCTATTGATTTTTACCAACTCCGGTGAGTTGGCCAACCGCTTCATGCATCCGCGTTATGAGGTCGAGCGCGAGTATGCAGTACGTATTCTGGGTGAGCTGAGTCAAGAGCAGATGGCGCAACTGACACATGGCATTGAGCTAGAAGATGGCCCGGCCAACTTTGAGAGCATTTATGCCAGTGGTGGCGAAGGGGCTAACAAATGGTATCAGGTCGTCATCAAGGAAGGCCGTAACCGCGAGGTACGTCGCTTGTTTGAGGCCTACCATCTGCCGGTGAGCCGTCTGATGCGGGTGCGTTTTGGCCCGGTGGCCTTACCGCCCAGACTCAAGCGCGGCACCATGCTCAAACTAGAGCAGAAACAGGTGGTAGCCTTGTTAGAGTGGGCAGGCTTGCCTGTGCCACGCAAACCGCTCAAACAGTTGAGCCCACACGAAAAAGACCGTGCAACGCGCGTATTCGTGCCTAAAGTGCGCAAGCAGCGTCGCAGTCTGCTAGAAGCCGCCAACGCTCCGGCCAGCGCTGAGCCGCGTCCGGCGCGCGCCCCAGCTGGCAAACGCCGTATCCGTCAGGATGCGGATATCAAGCAGGCATCTATGCAAAACGCGCGTATCAATAGCGGGGCTAAAAAACGCAGTGACCGTAATCGCGGTTAATGGCGACAGCCTAAAAAAAAGCACTTCATTTGAAGTGCTTTTTTTATGCCTACTCTGCAGTAGAGGATGACGTGTGAAAACCCGCTTCGACCAGGTCTTCTTTGGTCAGCATAAAGACAAACTGATCGCCGCCACTGGTATCCAGCCACGTAAAGGGCAGGTCAGGGTAGGTTTCATGCAGCGCATCCCGGTTGTGACCGATCTCTACGACCAAGATGCCGCCATCATTCAGGTATTCGCTGGCTTGTGTGAGCAAGGTATGGGTGTGATCCAGACCCGCCAGGCCGCTGCCCAACGCGAGTTGCGGCTCCTGGCGGTATTCCGCAGGCAACTCCGCCATGCTAGGGGCATCAACATACGGTGGATTACTGATAATCACATCGTATTTGCGGCCCTTGAGTGCTGTGAACATGTCTGACTGTACGGCTTGCACCTGATGCTCCAGGCCGTAGCGCTGAATATTGATATTGCAGACATCAATGGCGTCTGGCGAGATGTCTACCACATCAATGTGGGCATTAGGAAAGCTCTCTGCAAGCAAGATGCCCAGGCAACCAGAACCCGTGCAGATATCCGCCGCTGACTCGACCATCTCAGGAAATTCTACCCAAGGTTGCAGGCCATCTTCCAGCAGTTCTGCGATAAACGAACGCGGCACGATTACGCGTTCATCGACGTAGAACTTGTAGCCACGCAGCCAGGCTTCTTTAACCAGGTAGGCGGTGGGCACATGCTCTGTTACCCGCTTTTCGATCAGGGTACCTAGGTGCTGGCACTCCTCGTTGGTCAGGCGAGCATCCAGAAAATTATCCAGCGTGTCGTGAGGCAAATGCAAGGCACTCATGATCAGCCAGACCGCTTCGTCATAGCTGTTATCCGTACCATGTCCGTAAAAAATATCGGAGTTTTCGAAGCGGCTGACCGCGTAGCGCAGCCAGTCACGGAGGGTGTGTAATTGCGTCGTCATATTATTTAAGTAGCAAGCACTGCATGGTGCGCTTGTAGGTTTCTTTCAAAGGTTCGATATCTGCCACCGCCACACACTCATTGAGTTTGTGAATCGTGGCATTGAGCGGGCCAAACTCGATCACTTCACGGCAGATATCCGCAATAAAGCGGCCATCGGACGTGCCGCCTGTGGTGGAGAGTTCGGGCGTGACGCCATAGCTTTGCGTGATGGCTGCGCTAATGGCTTCCACCAACGCGCCCCGTGGCGTGATGTAAGACTGGTTGTGTTCCCATACGAGGGTGTAATCAAAGCCATGGCTATCTAGAATGGCATGGACCCGGCTACGCAGGCTTTGCTCAGAGCTGCCCTGGCCATCAACTTCGGGGCAGTAGCGGAAGTTGAACAGAATCTCCACTTCGCCGGGCACTACATTGGTGGCGCCGGTGCCGCCATTGATGTTTGAAATTTGCCAGGAGGTTGGCGGAAAATACTCATTACCCTCATCCCATACGGTTTCCACCATATCCTTGATGGCTGGTGCCGCCAGATGGATAGGATTTTTGACCAGATGTGGATAGGCAATATGCCCCTGTATCCCCTTGACCGTCAAGGTGCCCGACAATGAGCCACGGCGACCATTCTTGATCATGTCGCCCACGACTTTGTTGCTGGTGGGTTCACCGACGATACAGTAGTCAAATGTTTCGCCGCGGGCTTGCAAGGCTTCGACCACCTTGACGGTGCCTTCAATCGCAATGCCTTCTTCATCTGAGGTGATGAGCAGGCCGATGGAGCCCGGATGGTCCGGGTGCTCGGCCACAAACTCTTCAATGCTAGTAATGAAGGCGGCCAGCGAGGTTTTCATGTCGGCGGCACCGCGTGCATACAGCATGCCGTCTTTGATCGTAGGCTCGAATGGCGGGGTGTGCCATTGATCCAGCGGGCCGGTGGGCACGACATCGGTGTGGCCGGCAAAGACGATCAGCGGACCGGTCGTGCCGCGGCGGGCATAAAAGTTATCCACCTGACCAAAACGCATGCGCTCGATCTTAAAGCCCAGTGGCTCCAAGCGCGCAATCATGGTTTCCTGGCAATCTGCATCCTCTGGCGTGAGGGAGCGCCGTTTTAACAGGTCAATGGCAAGGTCCAGTGTTTTTGACATAAGCTTATTCTTTGACAAACAGTTGAGAGTATTCGGCTTCATGAAAGCCTAGGACCGCGATGGTGCCGTCTATCACCACTACTGGGCGCTTGATGACTGAGGTTTTACTTTGCATCAGGCTGCGCGCGGAGGCAGCGTCAATCACGGCAGCTTTTTCGCTTTCTGCCAGATTACGCCAGGTCATGCCATTGCGGTTAACCAGTTTTTCCCAAGGGCGCTGCGCCAACCACTGTTGTGCAGTCACATCATCTAAGCCCTGTTTTTTGAAGTCGTGAAATTCATAGGCAATCCCGTGCTGGTCTAGCCAGTCACGGGCTTTTTTAACGGTATTGCAATTCGGGATGCCGTAGAGTTTCATGGCGGGTGTTCAGCTAAAAAGCTTATTTTAACAGCCCGTGCGGCGCGTGGTGCACTTTATTGTAGCGTGGGTGATTGATTGCAGCAGGCTTGAAATCTTAAAACACACTGCTGCTGGTCTTGGATTGCAGTTCACTGAACACATCGAACAGGAATCTGCGCTCTACCGGTTTGGAAAACAGAAAGCCTTGCATCTGGTCGCAACCTACACTCAATAAGGCCTTGCGTTGCGCTTCATCCTCAACACCCTCGGCCACTACATTTAAGTCCAAGGCGTGCGCGAGTTTGACGATGGCCTCGACAATAGACAGTGCGGTGCGTGAAGTGGCCACGCCCTTGGTGAGGGTGCGGTCAAGTTTGACCTCGCTGATGTCCAGATCCTGCAAGTGTGTCAGGCTAAAAGGGTGCAAGCCAAAATCATCCAACGAGATATGCAGGCCAAGGCGCTTGAATTGACGCAAGGTATCCTTGAATTGTGTCTGATGATGTATCGCATTGGTTTCCGATACCTCAAGGATGACATTACGCGCTTCCACCTGATGCTCTTCTAGGATGGACTGAATCAAAGCCCCTAGATGCTTGTTGCGGAACTGCTGGTTGGACATATTGACTGAAACGCTGAGATCGATGCCACGCTCACGCGCTTGTTTAATCGTATCGCAGGCCTGCGACATGACCCAGGCATTGATTTCTTCAATCATGCCAAAGCGTTCAGCGGCTTCTATGAAACTATTGGGAGAGAGCAGGCCGCGCGTGGGGTGCTGCCAGCGGAGCAGGGCTTCCGCGCCGTGCACCAACTGAGTTTCTGCATCTACCTTGGGCTGAAACAGTAAGCGAAACTCTTGGTCCGTGATGGCTTGTTTGAGCTCTACCCGGGTTTGTTGCATTTCATCAGAGGCTTGCTCTATCTCAGCATCAAAGAAACGGTACTGGTTCTTGCCGTTCTCCTTGGCTTTGTACATGGCGGCGTCTGCATTCAATTTGAGTTTTTGCAGATTGCCATCCTGAGGATACATAGAGACACCGACCGAGCAGGAGATCTCGATGACATGGTCTTCTATGATAAAGGTCTCGCGCAAGGCGTCGACCACGCGCTGAATCACGGTCACTACGCTCTGGTGGTTTTCAATTTCGCTGAGCACGGCGATAAACTCATCGCCGCCAGCACGCGCGACGTAGTCGCAGTTGCGAATCGCATTGCTGATGCGTTTGGACACCTCAATCAGCAACAGATCACCAATATGGTGGCCAAACTGATCGTTCACCGGCTTGAAATGGTCCAGATCAATATACGCCAGCGCCAGCGACTCGCCATTACGGTCACAACGCTTGGCGCTGATGATGAGGTGCTGGTTCAATGCATCGCGGTTGGGCAGATGCGTGAGCGGGTCATAGGCAAGAAATTTTTTATTAATGGTTTGCGTGTTGCGGAACGTCAGCTTGCTTTGCGTCAGGTCGACATTGCGCTCATAAAAAATCACCAGAATAAAAGAGGTGATGAATAGCAACACGGGTACCAGTACCAGCAAGAGCATCATGTAGTTGCCCGCCTGGTCGGTCGGCTGGTCCATCAGCATCGAATTGTGGACGATGCTCAAGTTGATGGCAGTGTGCGAGGCTAGAAAGCCCATGGCGATCTCGGCGGAAAACATCCATTTGAGACGTTGCAAAGCCTTGCCTTCATAGCCTTTGAGCCAGAGGATGGTGACAATGGCGAGCGCGGAAGTCAGGCAGGTGAGAAACAGTGCAAACAGGGCAGTCCAGGTATCAATGCGAATGTTGATGGCGCCAGCACTGATATGAAAGAAGTAAGACAGCAGATAGCCACTGACACCTGTGCCTAAAGATGCATACATCAGCTCGCTCAGGCCCAGCCTGCGCTTGTTGACAGTTTTAAGGATGGAAATCGATAACAGATAGGCGCACAGCAGGCTACCTATAAAATCGACGGGATGTTGCGTGATTTTGGGAATATTGTCGGCGGTAAACTGGTAGCCTGCATGCAGGATAAAAATGCCGCTGGCCATGATGACCGAATATTGTTTGAGCAGTGCTTCGTGATTTTTGGCCGCTACGATCCGCAAGCTGTCGACGAGCTTGAATGCCAAAAAACACCCAATCACACTGGATGTAAATAATAGCAAAATGAGCATCTGGGTCGGGATCATAAGTAATTACACGTTTTTGTGTTTGTTTGTTGTGTGGCACTACTACATCAGGTTCTTGCTTGCTATCTCTCCATTTTTAAATCCATTCAACCGGGTACGGTTGATCCTTGCGCCTTGTTGACGCATCACTCCCATATCGGCTTCCACGGCACAAAACTTGAGGCGTGGCGGTCAATACGGGAGTTTTTCCTGAGTTTACTGTGGCGAGGGCTTAGATGCCGCGCAACAGTTCGTTGATGCCGACTTTACCCAAGGTTTTGGCATCCACTTTTTTCACGATGACAGCGCAGTAAAGGCTGTATTTGCCATCGCTGGAAGGCAGGTTGCCTGAAACCACGACAGAACCGGCTGGAACGCGACCGTAATGGACTTCGCCCGTTTCGCGGTCATAGATCTTAGTCGATTGGCCGATGTATACACCCATGGAAATCACGCAGTTGTCTTCAACCACGACGCCTTCAACCACTTCTGAACGCGCGCCGACAAAGCAGTTGTCACCGATGATGGTCGGGCCGGCTTGCACAGGTTCCAGCACACCACCAATACCCACGCCACCAGACAGGTGTACGTTCTTACCGATTTGAGCACAGGAACCCACGGTCGCCCAGGTATCAACCATGCTGCCTTCGCCGACATAAGCGCCGATGTTGACATAGGAAGGCATCAACACGGTATTTTTAGCGATGAATGAACCTTTACGCACGATGGCGTTAGGTACAACTCGGAAGCCACCCGCTTTGAAGTCTTCTTCGGTGTAGTTGGCAAACTTAGGATCTACTTTGTCAAAATAACGGGTGACGCCATCATCCATCAGCACGTTGTCTTTGAGGCGGAAAGACAGCAGCACGGCTTTCTTCAACCACTGATGGGTTTCCCATTGCTGGGTATCGCCGATGCGGCTGGCCACACGCAGTTTGCCTGCATCCAGGTCATCCAGCACGGAGGCTACAGTGGCCTTGATGTCGGCTGGGGCGTTGGCAGGAGTGATGTTTGCGCGGTCTTCAAAAGCCGCTTCAATGATACTTTGACGTGGATCCATGATGTTCTCTTGTTCG
>CAYTIV010000018.1:0-22031 GCA_964437895.1 uncultured Methylotenera sp. | reverse complement strand
CGCGTGCGCGTGAAGCTGCGCGTAAGGCCCGTGAAATTACACGTCGTAAAGGCGTCATGGATACCATGGGTCTGCCAGGCAAACTGGCCGATTGCCAAGAAAAAGATCCCGCCATGAGCGAACTCTATCTGGTCGAGGGGGACTCCGCGGGCGGTTCTGCCAAACAAGGGCGTGATCGTAAATTCCAGGCTATTTTGCCACTCAAGGGTAAGATTCTTAACGTGGAAAAAGCCCGTTTTGACAAATTGCTGGGTTCGCAAGAAATTGCCACATTGATCACCGCCATGGGCACCGGCATCGGTAAAGATGATTTTAATCTCGAGAAGCTGCGTTACCACCGTATTATCATCATGACCGATGCGGACGTGGATGGTGCGCACATTCGTACACTGCTGCTCACCTTCTTTTATCGTCAGATGCCTGAGCTGGTTGAAAATGGCCATATCTATATTGCCCAACCCCCTTTGTATAAAGTTAAACAGGGCCGTGATGAACGCTACCTCAAAGATGAACACGAGCTGGATGAATACCTGCTCAATTCAGCCTTGCGTGATGCTATTCTGGTGACTAAAGAAGGCGGCGATATCCTCAAAGACGAAGCCCTGACCAGTATCGCTAAACAGATGGTACTGACAGAAGCCGTGATTCGCCGTATTGCCAACTTGTATGACGAAAGCGTATTGCGCGCCATTCAGGATCTGGGTGATATCGATTTGAGTACTGAGGCGGTTGCCAACACGGTGGCTGAAAAGTTGCGTCCTATCTTGGGTGCCGTCGGTTCAGAAGTGATTGTGGCCCAAGACACAGAGACCAGTGCCTATCGCCTTGAAGTCAACAAATACGTGCACGGTAACCTGCAAAGCTGCGTGATTGATGCTGAGTTCCTTAACAGCGGTGATTACCGTCAGATCAATCGCACGTCGCATATGGTGAACAACCTGTTAGGTGACGGTGCCCTCATCAAACGTGGTGAAAAAGAGCAAAAAGTCAGCACCTTCAAACAAGCGCTAGACTGGTTGCTGGGAGAAGCCAAACATAACCTCAATATCCAGCGTTACAAAGGCTTGGGTGAGATGAACCCGGAGCAGTTGTGGGAAACCACCATGGATCCAACTGTGCGTCGCCTGCTCAAAGTGCAGATCGAAGATGCGATCGGTGCCGATGAAATCTTTACAACACTGATGGGGGATAACGTAGAGCCCCGCCGTGCCTTCATCGAAAGCAATGCACTCAGTGTTAGCTCACTCGATGTATAACTGTTTGCAGGCATTAAAAAAGCTCCTTCGGGGGCTTTTTTATTTTTAGCTGATGTTTATTCTTATGCAAAATAGCACTTCTAATACCCAACAAGCCACCCTCACCGGTGGCTGTGCCATTTTGATGTGGAGTGTCACCGTTGGCTTATTTAGGAGCGTAGCTGAAATTTTTGGCGAAGTGGCAGGTGCGGCGCTTATTTTTAGCATAGCCGCATTATTTGCCAATTTGTTCATAGGCGCCCCCAGGCTTAAATTTTCCCCCAGTCTATACCTGTGGGTGGGTGGAAGCCTTTTCGTGCTTTACGAGGCCTTGCTGGCGCTTTCTATTGGGGCTGCTATCGATAGCAGGCAAGCGATTGAGCTTGGGATGATTAATTACCTATGGCCCAGCCTCACTATTTTGTTTGCTGTGCTGGTAGGTCAGCAACGGGGCAATCATTGGTTAATGCCGGCGATGTTGTTGTGCCTGTTGGGGATTTTTTGTGTCATGCAAAGCGATGGCGGGTGGTCAGTATCAGCCTTCTGGCAAAACATCCAGCGCAACCCACGCGGCTATACCATGGCATTGATCGCAGCCATCACCTGGGCGGCTTACTCTGTATTCACACGGCGTTTTGGCGCAGGGGTGAATGGTGTGCCGGTGTTTTTAACGGTCACCGCTATGGTACTCTGGCTGATCTATGCGATGACAGGTCAGCCTAGCCTGGTGTTTAATGTGTATGGAGCCCTGCAAGCGCTAGTGATGGGGGTGTTGATGGCGACCGCTTATTCATGCTGGAACCACGGCATACAATATGGCAACCTCACTGTGCTGGCCACCTTATCGTATTTCACACCGGTATTATCTGCATTATTGGCGAGTCTTTGGCTGGGGGTGCAACCGGGCATCAATCTGATGGCCGGGGTGGCGTTAGTTACCCTAGGCTCACTGTTGAGTGGTTGGGCTGGTCGGTGACTTCGCTTAGAAAAATACGCTTGAATACTTTATAAAAATATAACGATCAAACTCTAGTATTCAAAAGATGGCATCATGTTGCATAGAAAAATCATCTTTGCTATTAGGCGTCGTCATAAGTAACCTAAGTTTTTTCCTAGTCTGCAGAGAGCGTGAGAGATGTTTGGTTCGCTCTGTCATCAGCGATCATGCAGGTGTTATATTGACCAGATGGAAAAACTAGAACCCACGCGAGAAGAAATAAATGCTTTTAAAGGCGTCACGCTGCTAGAGTTTGGCGCCGAATGGTGTGGCTATTGTCAGGCGGCGCAAGTCACGATTCACGCGGAGTTAAGTCATTTCCCGCATATCCGCCACATTAAGATTGAGGATGGCAAAGGGCGTCGCTTGGGGCGCTCGTTTCACGTGAAACTATGGCCGACTTTAATTGTGATGAAGCAGGGTATCGAAGTCGCTCGTCTGGTTCGAGACATTTCACCTTCTGCGCTGAAGGCCGCTTTGTATTCACTGAGTAACTGAACGCAAACCTGCTGGCCTGTTGGCGCCACCTACCTAACATAAGTCATCCAAACTGGTCGGCTCGCAGATGCGTGTTTCCTCCTCCGTTTTTTGTTTTTTAGCTAGCTCGAAGCTCATTTTTCGCAGGCGCATGACAGAACCCAGCGGCCGATGCGCGCGCAAGCCATGCCATGGGGAGAACAGCATGCCTTCATCGACGACATGTGAACGATAAGGGCTCCAGGCGATTTGGGGTTTGGCGGTAATGCGCGCGACGGTGAGGTAGGGGGAGGTATCGGGTGACCAGATGACCGTGGCGTCTTCGATGGGCATCTTTTCAATATCGGTACATAACTGTACGCGCAACTCCCACACGGCGGTGTGACTGGTAAAGTAATCGACGATAGATTTTCTGAGACCGTCTGAGGCAAACAGGTCTATCGGTTTGTTGGTGAGGGCGAGTAGGTCGGGGCAGATGGGCACCAAGGCAATTTTAGCCATGTGGTTGCCGTACAAAATCGGGTCCTGACTAAAGAAGGTTTCGCCGAGAATGCTGGTCTCCTGTGACTGGTGCAGTGGTGCTTGCGGGGAAGGTTGGCCGGATTTGAGAGATTCCAGCAACCTGGCGGTTGAGCGGAAAATTCTGGATAAAAAATGCCTGAATTCGGTACTGCTGTCGCCGGTGCTGGCCACTAATTTAAGCCGCGCGATGAATTGCTGTACGCTGCAAGAGAGAAAGCTGGCGCCATTGACCAGCAAAAAATCTTGAGTGGAGGCGTCTTCACTGTCTGGCAGACGGGCGCCTTCAACCCCCAGCACTTTGATGGCCAGGCTGCGTGGGGTGCAGGCTTTGTCATGCAGGATATCGCCGGGTACGGTTGAAAAGCGCATGACCAGCGGCAGGGTGGTGGCTTGTGCAAACATGCCTTGTGCCAATGGGGCAGGCAGCTGATCGAACACCTCGATTTCACCGTAGATGAGGCCGTGGCTTTTTACGTGTACGCTACGCATGGCAGAGGGCGTAGCGGTGAGATGGATCATTTTGCGCACGCTCGATTGCAAATTATTATCATGAAAGTGAGTGCTCTCTTCAAGCACCTCAAAAGCGGGATCATAGGTCAGCGGCGAGAAGTCAACACGGGCAGTCTGTGGCATTTTAACCTCCTTGTTTGTGGACAGATTTGCCGGTGACTTTACAAATCTGCGACGATTAGCGTCGTGGATGTACTTTATGCATGCTTATTGGGGTGTGTCTTGTTGCTCGGTTTGAGCGGCCTCGCGTGCCCGTTTGGGGCTGGATCCTTTAAGCCTATGCAAACGCCTGCCGTTTGTCTTGTGATGAAATTCAATTCGAAATTAGTTCGACATTCAATTTCAAACGCGACAATGGCAGTTTACGCGTCTGCGATTAAAACGTTATCAGCGCTTTGCCTCAACGGTTGTCAGAATGGCTAAATTTGTTTGACATCAATATATTGGCGGAAGTTTTGGCGTATCGTCGCCGCAGGCTGGATTTTTCACTTGTAAAGGTTGCGGCCGGGGCCGGGTGCACCGCCCCCGGCCGCAAAGCGACTAGTACGTACACCTCTTCAGGCAAAACGCCCTTGGGTGTAGTCATTGATGGCCTGATCAATTTCTTCCCAGGTATTCATCACAAACGGCCCATGACCGACCACGGGCTCATTCAGTGGTTCGCCATTCAATAACAGGATCACGCTATCCTGTTGGGCCTGTAAAACCAAGGTCTCTCCTTCACGTTGCATGACCGCCAGCTCTGAGGGTCTCAGCGTATGCACCTCTCCCGTTTTGATGGCACCGCGTAATACAAAAATGGCGGTGGTGTGTCCCTCGGGCAAGGTAAAGCTGGTGCGTGTGCCCGCATTCAGTCGCACATCCCATACGTTCATGGGGGTAAAGGTTTTGGCTGGCCCGACTTGCCCTGCGTATTCACCCGCAATGACGCGCACTTGGCCCGCTCCATCCGGCAAGCTGACTTCGGGAATCTGTGTGCGGCTGATGCCTTGATAGCCAGGGGCTGTCATCTTGTCTTTGGCGGGCAGATTGACCCACAGCTGTATCATTTCAAATGGACCGCCGGTGCGGGCATAGTCGTCGCCATGGTATTCCTCATGGATGATGCCTGCGCCTGCAGTCATCCATTGCACCTCACCGGGGCCTATGGTGCCGCCCGCCTGCGTTGAGTCATGGTGAGACACCTGTCCCTCGTAGACGATGGTCACAGTTTCAAAGCCTCGGTGCGGATGCTGGCCTACGCCACGCCTTTGCGTGGTTGGCTCGAAGCGGGTTGGGCCGGCATAATCCATCAGCAAAAAGGGTGAAATGTCACTGGCGATGTCGCGGTATGAAAAGATACTTTGCACCGGAAAGCCATCGCCTACCCAATGGTTGCCATTGCTACGTTTGATAAAAGCCAGTTTTTTCATGGTGCTTCCTTTCGTTAAGGGATACTTGCATGGATCACACTATAACCAGATGACTTTTATGCGACTAGATGGTTAAATCTGAAATAACTTTTCAATTAAATGAATAATCAAATGGACTTTAATGAAGTCGCCGTGTTTGTAAAAGTGGTGCAGGCGGGGAGTTTTAGCGCCGCTGCCCGTCAGCTGGAGGTGCCAACTTCTACCGTGAGTACCCGGGTGGCCAGGTTGGAGCATCGCTTAGGGGTGACTTTATTGCAAAGAACCACCCGCCGTTTGAATTTAACCGAAGCGGGTGCGCTCTTTTTTGAGCAGGCGGCGACCGGCCTTAGTTATCTGTTGGAGGCAGAGTCTGCGCTGGATGCCAGCCGCCAGCAACCGCAGGGTGTGCTCAAGGTGACTGCGCCGGCGGATCTGGGCGATGTGCTGCTGGCCGATCTGGTTGCGCACACCCAGGCCAGTTATCCGCACTTGCGCGTAGAGTTATTGCTGACCGAGCGCTATGTCGACCTTGTTGCCGAGGGGATGGATGTCGCGATTCGCACCGGAGAGTTGCAGGACTCTACGCTGATCGCCAAGTCTCTGGGCACCATACAATGGGCGTTGTTTGCCAGCCCTGCTTATCTGCAACGGCATGCGCCGTTAACCGCGCCTATGGATCTGGCAAACCATGATTGCATCCAGTTTACGCCCATGGGCCGGCAGCAATGGACACTGCACAACGGGGCGACGCAACTGCGTCTGCCTTTGACCGGGCAGACCATGGTAAACAGCATTGGTGTGGTGCGTGCCATGGCCGAGCAAGGCATGGGGGTGGCTTTATTACCCACCTATATGTGTCAAACCGCCATGCGCTCAGGGACGTTACAGGCGGTGTTACCAGAGTGGCGCGGCCAGGCCGATGCGCTGCATCTGGTGTATCCTGGGCAGCGTTTCATGCCGCCTAAATTGCGCGCTTTCGTCGACCTGGCCGTCGATAGACTCAAACCCTTGTTTGCGACGACCTGAGCCCCCGTGTCGGGGCGTCATCACCAGCTGTTGCATTTATCGCTACCCCGCTGAATTTTTTAGATAGATTGATTTAAACCTTATTGAGAACAGTGTTTTTTGTGAGGCAAGCATGCATGATAGTGCTATGCATTAAAGTCTCAGCGCAAAATGACCGTTGTAAGTGGGTGAATAATAAAAACTCAGGGGGACACGCACGTTGAAAACCGCGACGGAATCATCGGCCTTGCATTCCGAAATCGTGGGGATGCTCTATGCCAACAATCGCAGATCACTGATGGCAGCCATCGTGGTCATGATTGCATTGCTGATGGTGCAGCGTGACCTGATTCGCCACGATATTCTGGCCGTGTGGTCTGCCATTTTTAGCGTGGCTTATGGCTTGCGTGCTTATGTCACCTATCGTTACCTTAGAGATCCCAAACGGGCGCAGCACAGTGTGCAATGGTTGCAGTGGTTTAGGGCGACCACGGCGTTTAGCGGTATCAGCTGGGGGCTGGCCGGGATTCTCCTGTTTCCCGAAGCCGATACGGCGCATCAGGCATTTCTGATTTTTGCGTTGGTGGGCGTGTCCGGCGCCGGCATTGTGATTTACTCGGTAGACTCCCTCAGCACCAATCTATTTAGTGGCGCCATCATGGCGTTTATGATCCCACGGTTTTTACTGCATGGCAGTCCGGTGTCTATTGCCTTGGCGGTGTTGTTTATCGTCTACGTTGTTTACGTGACCGTGGCTGGGCGTAGCCTAGCTAACAGTCTGCGCGAGAATATCGCGCTGCGCATCGCTTCCAATCTGGATAACAAAAAGGTCCACCAGTTGGCCTATTATGACTTTCTTACCGGCCTACCTAATCGACGCTTACTGACGGATAGATTGAATCTGGCTTTTGCCCGCTGCGCACGCAGTCAAAGTTATGGCGCAGTGTTATGCCTAGATCTTAATAATTTCAAAGGCCTGAACGACAGCAAAGGGCATCAGGCAGGCGATGAGTTACTGCAGCAGGTGGCCAGCAGATTACAAAAGTGCCTGCGCAAAAAAGATACCATTGCCCGCATGGGGGGCGATGAATTCATCGCCGTGCTCGATGAGCTCTCTACAGACCGTACCGCCGCCATTCGCTCAGCGCAGCGTACGGCCGAGAAAATGATGGCCGCTTTTGAACAGCCTTTTCAATTGCAAAACACCCGTTATCGCACCGCGCCTAGCATAGGCATTTGCCTGTTTCTGGGTGAGCAATCGAATGAAGCTGAGGTGTTGCGACGGGCCGATATTGCGATGTATCAGGCCAAAAAATCCGATAATCTGAATAGCATTCAGATGTATGACGAAGCCGTGCATCCGGCGGTGGAGATGCGGGCTGCGCTGGAAAACGAACTGGCGTTTGCCTTACAGGCCAACCAGTTTCTGCTCTATTATCAAGTGCAGGTCGATGCGCAGCAGGCGCCGATGGGAGCTGAGGTGTTGCTGCGCTGGCAGCACCCGACCCTGGGGATGATTCCGCCAGACCAGTTTATCCCGCTGGCCGAAGAAACAGGGGAAATTGTGGCGATCGGTCAATGGGTGCTGGCCCAGGCTTGCGCACAGCTGGCGCTTTGGGCACACACACCACAGACGGCAGGTTTGCGTTTGTCGGTGAATGTGAGTGCCATACAGTTTAGCCAGCCAGACTTTGTGCACATGGTAGAGGAGACCGTGCGGGCCAGTGGTTGTGATCCACGTCGTTTGCGCCTAGAACTCACCGAGAGTCTGATTGTGAGAAACATCGATGAGGTGATCGAAAAAATCAACGCCCTCAAGCAGCTGGGGATGACTTTTTCACTGGATGATTTTGGTATTGGTCAGTCCTCACTCTCAGTGCTCAAGCGGCTGCCGCTGGATGAGCTCAAGATCGATCGCAGCTTTATCAAAGACATTGTGCACAATAGCTTTGATTCGTTTATTGTGCAGACCATCATCAATGTCGGTAAGAACCTCAATCAGCGTGTGGTCGCTGAAGGGGTGGAACTGCCACAGCAATTGGCGCTGTTGCAACAAATGGGCTGTCAGTGTTTTCAGGGCTTTTTGTTCAGTCGCCCGGTGCCGCTGCCTGATTTTGAAGCGTTACTACCGACGGCCGCGCCGGTGCAACCCGCAGTCGCTACCGAGTTGCCACCAGAAGTGGTTTCCACGCGCGTACACTAAACTTTGATCCATTCCTCGGCCTGGCCTAGCCAGCGCTGCAAATGCGCTTGTACGGCGTCGGGGGCTTGTTGTAATAAGCGATCCGCCACCGGTTTGGCCTTGGCCAGCAAATCTGCGTCACGTTCGAGATCAGCAATCTTGAGCATGGGCACGCCGCTTTGGCGAGTGCCTAGTAATTCACCGGGCCCGCGGATCTGCAGGTCTGCTTGCGCAATCTCAAAACCATCCTGGCTTTCGAAGATCACCTTCAGTCGTTGCCGACCAATCTGCGAGCATTGCTGTTTGTTGTAAAGCAGGATGCAGCTGCTTTTGGCGGTGCCACGGCCAACGCGACCGCGTAACTGATGTAGCTGACTCAAGCCCATGCGCTCTGCATGCTCGATGACCATGAGGCTGGCATTGGGCACATCGACCCCGACTTCGATCACGGTGGTGGCCACCAGCAAATGAATCTCATTGGCGGAAAAAGCCTGCATGACGGCCTGTTTTTCTGCCGGCTTCATGCGCCCATGCACCAACCCGACCTTGAGGTCGGGAAACACCTGCTGCATATAAGCAAAGGTATCGTTGGCTGTCTGTAACTGCAAGGTTTCAGACTCTTCAATCAGTGGACACACCCAGTAGGCCTGTTGCCCGTGGTGACAGGCATCGTAGACACGCTGCAAAATCTCCTCACGCCTGTCATCGGCCACCAGCTTGGTCACGATGGGCGATCGGCCCGGGGGTAACTCATCAATCACCGACACGTCTAAGTCGGCGTAGTAACTCATGGAGAGGGTGCGCGGAATTGGCGTGGCTGACATCATCAGCTGGTGGGGTTCCAGCGGCTGATCTGTGTCCTGCAGGCTGCCTTTTTTTCTAAGTGCGAGGCGTTGCCCGACCCCGAAGCGGTGCTGCTCATCGACGATAGCCAGACCTAGGCGGTGAAACACGACCTCTTCCTGAAACAGGGCATGTGTCCCTACCGCTAGCATCGCCTCACCGCTGGCGATGCGTGACAATGACTGCGTACGCTCCTTTTTGTTTTGACTGCCCGTGAGCCAAGCGACGGTGATGCCCAAGGGGTGTAGCCAGCTACACAGCTTTTTGTAGTGTTGCTCGGCCAGAATCTCGGTCGGCGCCATCATGGCGACCTGCCAACCATGCGCGATGAGTTGCAGAGCCGCCAGGCAGGCGACGATGGTTTTGCCGCTGCCCACATCGCCTTGTAGCAAGCGCTGCATGGGGTGCGGTTGCGCAAGATCGTGGCTGATCTCATCCACCACACGCTGTTGTGCCGACGTGAGTGTGAACGGGAGCTGGGCCAGTAGCTGCGCGACCAGCGATCCTGCCTGCGGAATGGCCGGGGCATGCGATTGCTTGCGGCGGGCGTAATGTTGTCGCATAGAGAGTTGCTGTGCGAGCAGCTCATCATAGGCCAGCCGTTGCCAAGCCGGGTGCGAGCGATCTTCTAGGGCGGAGAGGGCGATCTCTGGCGGCGGTTGATGCAATACGCGCAGGCTAGAGGCAAAATCCGGCAGAGACAGTGAGGCATATACCCACCCGGGAAGGGTTTCATGCAGGTATTCTGGGTGCAATACAGCATGCAGCGCTTTGCGCAGGGCACTCTGGCTCAGGCCTGCGGTCGTGGGATAAACCGGTGTCAGCGCCTGATTGACCGGCGTATCTTCTGTGACTTTGCGCTGGGTGGGATGCACCATTTCATAGCCAAAAAATCCGGCGCGTACTTCACCAAACACCCGCAGGCGCTGGCCAACTTGCATGGCTGAAATCTGGCTGGGATAAAAGTGCATAAAGCGCAGCTGCAGGCTGCCGCTGTCATCCTGTAGCCGCACATTGAGCATCTTGCGCGGTTTGTAACTCACTTCATTGTGAACCACCACGCCCTCGATCTGCGCCTGTTCGCCCAAACGCAGATCGCGGATGGCCGTGATACGTGTTTCATCCAGGTAGCGCAGGGGCAGATGCAACAGCAGCGACTGTGCTGAGGAGAGGCCCAGCTTCGCCAGCTGACTGCACAGCGCCGGCGTAAAACCTTTGATATCGCTCAGGGGGCGCATGCTGGCGTCGCGAGGGCTTACTGGATACGCTGTTCCAGCTGGTTGCCCTTGACCCGGTTGATACGCACAATCTGCTGGATCTTGCGCAGATTGCGGATCAGTGTGGCCAAGTGCACGCGGTTGTGAACCTGCACGGTGAAGTTAACGTTGGAATACTGGCTGCCATCGCTGACCTCTACGCTGACATTATCAATGTTGGCATCGGCATTGGAGATGGTCGCGGCGATTTTGGCCAGCATGCCGCGCTCGTCCACCACTGTGATACGTAGATTGACGCTGAACAGTTTTTTGGGATCGGCATCCCATTCCACATCCAGCCATTTTTCCGGGTCCAGCCTAAATTTGCGAATAGCCGGACAATCATGGGTATGAATCACCAGCCCTTTATCCTTGTTGATAAAGCCCAGAATCGGGTCGCCGGGAATCGGGCGGCAGCAAGGGGCAAACTGCACGGCCATGCCTTCAGAACCGCGGATGGTAATGGTATCCAGCACTTTGGCTGATTTTTCCTCGGCATCCGATGGATGTGCCAGCAACTGGTGCGCGACCATCAGGCTGTTACGCTTGCCGAGCCCGATGTCGGTCAAAATAGCCTGTCGGGTCTTGGTGCCGTAATCGCTCATCACTTTCTGCCACTGCTTGTCGGTGATGTCCGCCGGTTCGATATGCATGGCGCGCAAGGCCACCTTGAGCATGCGCTCACCCAGTTGTGCCGATTCTTCGACCTTCACTGTTTTGAGGTAATGGCGGATATGCGAGCGCGCCTTGCCGGTCACCACATAATTCAACCAGGCCGGATTAGGCTTGGCCAGCGGCGCGGTGATGATTTCTACATGATCGCCATTACGCATCTCGGTGCGTAGCGGTGCCAGTTCGTTATTAATCTTAACCGCCACGCAGCTGTTGCCCACATCCGAATGCACGGCATAGGCAAAATCGACGGCGGTAGAGCCACGCGGCAAAGCCATGATGTTACCTTTGGGGGTAAATACATACACCTCGTCCGGGAACAGATCGACCTTGAAGTTCTCGAGAAACTCATGGCTGTCATCGCTCTCGGTCTGAATCTCCACCAAGCGTTGCAGCCACTGATGCGTTTGCTGTTGCAGTTTGGTCAGGTGCGCATCCGTGGTTTTGTACATCCAGTGCGCAGCGACGCCGGCATCGGCAATGTTATGCATCTCCTGGCTACGAATTTGCACTTCGATCGGGGTGCCAAAGGGGCCAAACAAGGTGGTGTGCAAAGACTGATAGCCATTGGCCTTGGGAATGGCTATATAGTCTTTAAAGCGGCCGGGAATCGGTTTGTACAGGGCATGCAAAGCACCCAGCGCCAGATAACAAGCGGCGTTATCTTTAACAATGACTCTAAAACCGTAGATGTCGCCAATTTGCGACAGCTTCATCGATTTTTCAGCCATTTTCTTGTAAATGCTATAGAGGTGTTTTTCGCGCCCCTGGACGTCATATTCCAGCTGATGCTGGGTAAGCTGATTCTGGATGGCCTCCAGAATCTTGCTGATTACCTCTTTGCGGTTACCGCGCGCCGTACGAATGGCTTTATCGATCACACGGTAGCGGTTGGGATAGAGATACTTAAAGCTGAGGTCTTCCAGCTCATGGTAAATCGAGTTCAGACCCAAGCGGTTGGCAATCGGCGCGTAGATGTCCAGCGTTTCGCGCGCGATGCGCTTTTGCTTGTCCGGCCGCATGGCTTCCAGCGTCTGCATGTTATGCAGGCGGTCGGCCAGTTTGACCAAAATCACGCGCACATCTTGGCTCATGGCCAGCAACATCTTGCGGAAATTTTCAGCCTGCGCCTGGGTGGCCGTTTGCAGTTCAACCTTGTCCAGCTTGGTCAGGCCATCCACTAGGTCAGCCACCTGCTTGCCAAAGCGTTCAGCAATGGCGGCGCTGTTGACCTCGGTATCCTCGACCACGTCGTGCAGCAGTGCAGCCAGCAGCGTTGGCAAATCAAGATGCAGCCTGGCCAGAATGCAGGCCACGGAAATGGGGTGGGTGATGTAAGGTTCGCCGGTCTTGCGCGTCTGTCCGGCGTGCGCCTGGTCGGCATAGCGATACGCCTGCCAGACCAGTTGCACTTCTTCTTCGTTGAGATATTTGCGGATCAGCTGGGTAAGGGGGGAGTCCTCACGGTCAGCAGGGAGCAAGTCCACTTCCTCCAGCGGAGGCCTGGACTTGCGATGGGCAGCGTCGCCTTGGCTTTGCGGCATAACTGTTTATGCTTGGCCCTTTTTCTCTAACAGCTCTACGCCTACTTTACCGGCGGCGATTTCACGCAGTGCAATCACGGTTGGCTTGTCTTTTTGTGAATAACCGCTGACTAATGGGTCTGAGCCATTGGCCAATTGTCTGGCGCGGTAAGCGGCGACCAACGTCAATTGAAAACGGTTAGAGATGTTGTCCAAGCAATCATCGACAGTAATACGAGCCATAAAAACCTCTTAATATATGAGCCTGCACACAGCAGCAGGCGCGCTGGGTCAGGTAAGTGATTGAATCAATGACGCGTGGCAGGCAACCTGGCGGTTTAACTGCAAGCGCTGGGCGCGAACAATCGCCATCAGATCCTGCAAGGCCACGTCAAAATTATCATTAATTGTAACATAATCAAACTCATGCACGTGACGCATCTCCTCACGGGCTGCTGCCAAGCGTTGCGTAATGACGGCTTCACTGTCCTGGCCACGGTTATTCAGGCGTTGTGCCAGTGCATCAATCGACGGCGGCAGGATGAAAATGGACGTGACCTGAGGAAACAAGCTGCGTATCTGTTGCGCGCCTTGCCAGTCGATTTCGAGAATCACATCGCGCCCGGCGGCCAAGGCATTTTCGACCTCACTTTGTGCGGTGCCATAACGGGCACTATGTACATGCGCACTTTCTAAAAAGCCGCCTTGATCCAGAATCTCCAGAAATGCGGGTTCGGAGACAAAGTGATAGTGAATGCCGTCTTCTTCGCCCGGGCGTGGCGCGCGCGTGGTGTGGGAGACAGACAGTTTCAGAATTGGGTCCTGGGCCAGCATGGCGCGTACCAGACTGGTTTTGCCGGCGCCCGAGGCAGCTGAAATCACAAATAAATGACCGTGACTCATGATGCACACCAGTCTGGGGTTTGCAGTGCGCTGAACACCGTTTTTAAGCCCTCGCTCCAGCCGTTACGAATGCTGGCGTAATAGGGGTCGTTTTCGGTCAGTCGGTGCCGGCAGTCGGCGCTCAAAGTATCGGTACGGTATATCATCAAATCAATCGGCAAGGCCACGGAAATATTACTGCGTATGGTGGAATCAAATGAAATCAGCACGCATTTTACCGCATCTGTGACCTTGGTTTGATGTTTGATGACGCGATCGATGATGGGTTTGCCGTATTTGGTTTCACCGATTTGCAGATAAGGAGTGTCTGCCGTGGCTTCAATAAAGTTGCCAGCCGCATAGACATTGAACAGTCTGGGCTTTTCGCCTTTGATTTGTCCAGCCACCAGGATGCTGGCGCTGAAGTCTATGCCATGCTCCTTGAGGGCTTTGCCGTCACGCTGATGCACCGTGCGCATGGCGTTGCCCACCACACTGGCGGCTTCAAACATCGACTGTACGTTGTGTAGTGTCGCGTACACATCGGCGGATTTGAGTTGCTCGCGACACAGATTAACCACCGATTGCGTAATGGCGAGATTGCCCGCAGTCAGTAGCACAATCACGCGTTCACCGGGAATCTCAAACACATGCATTTTGGGCGCGATGGCGACCTGGTCTACCCCGGCATTGGTGCGTGTGTCGGAGGCCAGCACCAGGCCTTGTTCTAGCAGAATACCTACACAATAAGTCATGATGGTCGAGTGGATCTGTTCAAATGTTGAAGAATCATAGCATGCACGGCTTTTACTGCTGGGCGCTTTGCGCCTGTTGCCGCAATTGCGCCAACTGCGCCTGCCGTTGTTTATCCGTGCCTGCGGCAGGTTGATGCACTTGTAAGCTGACCTGTACCTGGCTGGCCATACCTTCGTAGCCGCCCCCCAAGCGAGCACCTGTGACCGGGCTGGCACTGCGGTAATCCAGTCCGCTGGCCAGGCGCACATGGGTTTCGCCCACCTCGCTGCCATTGGCGACGTCTAGCCCCTGCCACTGGCCCTGATTCCAGATCTCTACCCAGGCATGGGTTTGCATCAGGCTGCCATCCGCAGTAAACAAATAGCCACTGACATACTTGGCTGGCCAGCCAAGCTGGCGGCAGCAGCCTATCATCGCATGGGCATGGTCCTGACAGACCCCCGCACCTAAGCCAAAGGCGACTGCCGCGGGGGTATCAACCGCGGTGACGCCTTTTTGATACTGCATGCGCGCGCGCAAAGCCTGCATGAGTGCGTGCGGGGAGGCCTCCGCAAAGGCGCGTGCAAAAGCCGTCATGGCCGGGTCGGCCTGTGTCAGCGGAGTTTCACGCAGATACATGGCCAGGGGTAACGCTGGGCTGGTGTCCGCGCACGCCACGCCGGTTTCTACCTGGCCGCTGACGGAGATGAGCAGGCTGTCGTGTGGCTGATCGACGACCAAGGTATGGCTCAGGTTGCCAAAAGCATCTTCAAAAGGGGTGAGGTGGCCCTGAACCTTGACTTGCCAGTGTTTGACCGCCTGTGTGGCGCCATCGCGCGGCGTCAGCCGCAGTTGCTGTATGGTAAAAGGCACCATGTCGCTGTAGTGGTACTGCGTGTGATGTTCTATGTTGAGCAGCATGCAAGCATCCCAAATAAAAAAGCGCAGCGCTGTTTTGAAACAGTCTGCGCATGAGGGGGTTCATGGCAATCTATAGGGTTGGGTCAGGCGGTTGCACTTAAAAAATTACGCTGTATTTCCTCGCCCAGTGTGCGGTTAGCCAGAATGAATTCGTCCAGAAAATGATGGACGCCATCTTTCAGGATATCCAGCATGCGGCCGTAATGCAGCTTGGCATGCATCTGCCCCGCCAAGCGCACGGCCTCGGTTTGGCGACTGCCCGCGACCTGCCGTAGGATAGGCATGATCTCGGCATAGCAGGCATGCAATGAGCGCGGCATATCCTCACGCAGAATCAGCAATTCAGAGACTTTCATCGGCTCAATCGCATCACGGTACACTTTCTGATAGGCCTGAAATGCAGAGACTGAGCGCAGTACCGCGCTCCATTCGTAGTAATCCACGGCACCATCATTTGCCTCTTGCATGGGAATCAGAAACTCGTATTTGACATCCAGCAGGCGGGCGGTGTTGTCTGCACGTTCCATAAAGGTGCCCAAGCGGACAAAGCTAAAGGCTTCATCCCGCAGCATGGTGCCAAAACATACGCCACGGAACAGATGCGAGCGGCTTTTTACCCACTCACAAAACTCACTCAGCCCCGACTGTGTCAGGTCCTGTTTGATGTACTGGCCAAACTCCAGCCACAAGGTGTTCATGTTCTCCCAGGTTTCGGTGGTCATGGCCACCCGCACCGCGCGCGCGTTTTCACGGGCGCTGCGCAAAGAGCTGTAAATGCTGGAGGGGTTATGGCTATCCATGACCAAATGTTTGATCACATTGGCGGCGTTGATCTCCTGATAGCTGCTGTCATAAATATCCCGTATGCCGGCGATTTCCAGTACGGCATCCCACAGCGCGACCTCGTCGCTGCTGTCAGAGGGGAGCAGTGACATGTTGTAGGTCACGTCCAGCACGCGGGCGACGTTTTCGGCACGCTCGATATAGCGGGCCATCCAATATAAGTGATCTGCGGTACGGCTTAACATACGGCGGCCTCCTGCGGCGCTTGTTGCGCAGCCATTTGCGGCTGCACGGTTTCTAGGCAAACATCATCACGCTCTAGCACCCAGGTGTCTTTGGTGCCACCGCCTTGCGATGAGTTGACGACCAGCGAGCCCTCTTTGAGCGCCACGCGGGACAGTCCGCCAGGCACCACGCTAACGGTTTTGCCCGATAGCACAAACGGACGCAGATCAACGTGCCGGGGGGCGATGCCCTGATCTACCAGCGTGGGGCAGGTGGAGAGGGCCAGCGTAGGTTGTGCGATGTAATTGTCTGGTTTGGAGACGATACGCAGACGGAACTCTTCAATCTCCTGTTTGCTTGCGGTGGGGCCGACCAGCATGCCGTAGCCGCCGGAGCCCTGAACCTCCTTCACGACCAGCTCGGGCAGATGATCCAGCACGTAGGCCAGATCATCTTCCTTGCTGAGTTGATACGTAGGCACGTTCTGCAGGATGGGAGACTCACCCAGATAGAACTTAATCATCTCCGGCACGTAAATATACGTCGCCTTGTCATCGGCCACGCCGGTGCCTACAGCGTTAGCTAATGTGACGCCACCATTGCGGTAGACGGAGAGCAGACCTGGCACGCCCAACAGGGAATCGGGCTTGAACACCAGAGGGTCAAGGAAGTCGTCGTCAATGCGGCGGTAAATCACGTCCACCCTTTGCGGGCCTTCCGTGGTGCGCATATAGACGGCGTTATTACGGACAAACAAATCTTGGCCTTCCACCAGCTCTATGCCCATTTGCTGGGCGAGGAAGGCATGTTCAAAGTAGGCGCTGTTATAGGCCCCTGGCGACAGCAGCACCACCGTAGGGTCGGTGACCCCGGTTTGTGCTACCGAGCGCAGGTTATTGAGCAACACATGCGGGTAATGCTCCACAGGCGCGATCGGGTATTTTTTAAACAGATCAGGAAACAGCCGCATCATCATCTTGCGGTCTTCCAGCATATAAGAGACGCCAGAAGGGGTGCGCAGATTGTCTTCCAGTACGTAAAACTGTGATTCACTGGTGCGCACCAAATCAATGCCCGCCACGTGGGCGTACACCTGATTGGGAACGTTAACCCCGACCATTTCGGGGCGGTACTGGGCATTGGTCAGTATGCTGTTGGGGACGATGCCGGCCTTGATGATCTCCTGATCGTGGTAGATATCATGCAGAAACATATTGAGCGCACGCACACGTTGCACGGCCCCTTTGGATAAATGGGCCCACTCGCTGGCAGAAATCATGCGCGGAATCACATCAAACGGAATCAGACGCTCGGCGCCATCCTCCTCACCATACACGTTAAAGGTAATACCCACACGTCTAAACAATACCTCTGCTTCGGCGCGCTTAGCGGCCAGCTGGTGCGTGGGAACATTACCCAGCCAGCGGTTGTAGGCTTGATAGATAGCGCGGACATTGCCGCCATAGCCCTGCATTTCATCGAAAAACTGTTTGGCCGATTGCGTCATGATGCTGGACCTTTGCCTTGCTTTTAAAATCAATCTAGTAAGAGCAATCCCTGTGCCAGTGTTGAATATCCTTTCAAATCATGTGGTTATCGTTTTATAAGTTAGGGCTAAAAAACAAAACGCACCATAAAGGTGCGTTTTGGTGGGCTGGTTTTGGTGCACTCAGGCTTATTCGATGTTTTGGATTTGCTCGCGCATTTGTTCGATCAATACCTTGAGCTGCATGGAGACTTGCGTGGTCTCAATGGCCACCGATTTGGAGCCCAGGGTGTTGGCCTCGCGGTTCATCTCCTGCATCAGAAAGTCCAGTTTTTTACCCATGGCGCCCCCCGCTGTCAGAATGCGGTCCATTTCGAAGATGTGTGCATTCAGTCGCGCCAGCTCCTCGTCTACATCAATCCGTTGTGCAAACAGTACGATCTCTTGGCGCACACGGTCGTCATCTGCCTGCAAGGCTTCGCGCAGCTTGCTGGTGAGCTTTTCCTGATATTGGCTGATCAGGGCAGGCATCAGCGGTTTGACAATACTGATTTGCTCACGCACGCCTTGCAGCCGGTCCAGCAACACCTGTTTGAGTTTCTCGCCTTCGCGGTGACGGGCGGCAATCAGTTCATCGATGGCCTGTGACAATCCGTTTTGCAGGCTGGCGGCCATGGCTTCCGGGTCCAAGGTTTCGGTTTGGCAAACGCCGGGTAGTTTCAGCACATCGACCAGATTGATGGGCTGCGCTTGTGGAAAATGCTGTTGCAGGGCTCCCAGTGTTTGAGCAATCTGCGCCACCATGGTGTGGTTAAGCGCGAGGTTCGCCCCTGCGGCATCGCTTTTGAGGCTCAGCCGGCATTCCACTTTGCCACGGCCTAGGCGCGATTGCAGTTGCTCGCGCACTAGGGCTTCAAACTGGCGCAGGCTGTCCTCGATTTTGACATTGAGCTCCAGATAGCGGTGATTGACCGCGCGCAGTTCAATCAGCAGCAACCCCCCGGGAAAGCGGCTTTCGGTCGCGGCAAAGCCGGTCATACTTAAAATGGGGTGACTGTCTGAAGATTTTTTGGCTGTCATGATGGGCTCCGAGCAAACTCGCTGATTGTATCAAATGCGCCATCGATGTGCGAAAATGGTGCATCAGCGGACACATTTCAGCATGCAATACAGACTAAATTGCAGCGTGTCCCTTAATAAAAGCCATGAATGATACGTTATAGCTTGAGTGAAGCTCGCTAATAAATTTGATTTTGCCTTGCCGGTTGGCACCGTGCTCAACGATTACACCATTACCAAGGTGTTAAGTCTGGGCGGGTTCAGCTTTGTCTATTTGGCGCAGGACGCCCAGAAAAACACGGTCGCCATCAAGGAATACATGCCGGTCACGCTTGCCGAGCGTGAGGGGCATACCCATATCCGGTCCAACGGCAAGAACGAGGCCGCCTATAAACATGGCATGAAGTGCTTTTTTGAAGAGGGCCTGGCCCTGGCCAATATCGAGCACAAGAATATTGTGCGTGTTAAAAACTTCTTCCGCGCCAACAGTACGGTTTATATGGTGATGAAGTATGAGCGTGGCAAATCGCTACAGGATTACATCATGGCGCTCACCCACCCGGTGCCCGAGAGTTTTCTAATCCGCATGTTTGTCGAACTGCTCAACGGTTTACGCGAGGTCCATACCCGTAAGCTGTTGCATCTGGATATCAAGCCCGCCAATATTTACATCCGTCTGGATGGTTCGCCGGTATTGCTGGATTTTGGCTCTGCGCGACAGGCGTTATCTGAGGTGACGTTGGCACCCACTTACACGCCGGGCTTTGCGCCGCCTGAGCAGTATATTGATCGTAAGCACCTGGGTCCGTGGAGCGATATCTACAGCATAGGGGCCAGTATGTATGCCTGCCTGCAGCGGTCATCGCCGATGGCGGCTAATCAGCGCCTCAAGGAAGATACCCTGGTGCCTGCGCTGGAGTTGGGGCAAGAGATATATTCTGATAAATTGCTGGCTATTATTGATGAGTGCATGCAGCTGGATTATCTGCTGCGGCCGCAAAGTGTGTTTTCGTTGCAGAAAAAAATGATCGGCATTCGGGTGACTGAAGATCCCCGTGGTTCGCTGGTAGATAAAATAATCAAGGTACTGACCAAACCGCTATGAAATTCACTATTGCACAGGGCAGCCGTCAGGGGCCACGTCCTTATAATCAGGACCGGCTGGCCTACTCCTATCACCGCCATGCCGTGTTTATGGTGCTGGCGGATGGCATGGGCGGGCATCAGCATGGCGATGTTGCCGCTGAGATCGCGGTCAAAACCATGATAGAAGCGTTTCAGCGCGAGTCGCAGCCCATGATTGAGCATCCCGCGCAGTTTTTACGTGAGCAGATTGCGCAGGTGCATGACGTGATTGAAAACGTACGTCTGCACAAACGGCTGATGGACTCCCCGCGCACCACCATCGTTGTGGCACTGATTCAGCATAACAAACTGTTCTGCGCCCATGTCGGTGACTCACGGGCTTATCTCTACCGCAATGGTCTGGTTGAATTTCAGACCGAAGACCACTCCGTGGTGCAGTCTCTGTTGCGTGAGGGCAAAATCAGGCCTGAGGATGTTGACCATCATCCGCACCGCAACAAAATCTATAACTGTGTCGGCGGAGAGCGTCCGCCCAAAGTTGAACTGGCGGCGCCGATCCCGTTGCGAGAAGGCGATGTTATTTTGCTCTGTTCAGATGGCATCTGGAACGTCGTGCCCGAGATCAACATGGCCCAGCATATGCTGGCGGCGGATATTAATGATGGCGTGAACCGCCTGCTCGATGATGCCGATGCCGCCAGTATCACGGTTGGTGATAATATGAGCGCCATCGCCATGCAGTGGGGCGAGCGTGTAGTCACCCCACTGACGATTTCGACCTTGGACTTGCCGGTGGATGTCACCACCACCATGATGAACGAGACGGCCGCGCCCCCCAGTCCATATGCGCTAGACCTGACGGATGATGAAATCGAAAAAGCGATTGCCGAAATTCAGGAAGCGCTGGGCAGAACCCGGCAACATATCAATAACGGAAAGTAAACCACCATGAGCAGACCCAGCCAGCGTGCCAACGATCAGTTGCGCACGGTAGAAATCATTCGCCATTACACCAAGCACGCAGAGGGCTCGGTGCTGGTGAAGTTTGGTGACACCCACGTCATCTGTACCGCCAGTGTGGAAGAAAAAGTCCCTGGTTTTCTCAAGGGCAAAGGGCAGGGATGGGTCACCGCAGAGTACGGCATGTTGCCACGCTCTACCGGCTCCCGCATGGACCGTGAAGCGGCACGCGGCAAGCAAAGCGGCCGCACCCAAGAGATTCAGCGCCTGATTGGCCGCAGTTTGCGTGCCGTGATTGATCTGGAAAAACTGGGTGAGCGCACCATTCATTTTGACTGTGACGTGATTCAGGCAGACGGCGGTACCCGTACCGCCAGTATCACCGGGGCCTATGTTGCCATGGTGGATGCTGTTTCTACGCTGCTGAGCAAGGGGCTGCTGACAGAGAGTCCAATTAAGGATGCTGTGGCGGCGATTTCGGTGGGTGTTTATCAGGGCACGCCGGTACTGGACCTCGATTACATTGAAGACTCCGACTGCGATACAGACATGAACGTGGTCATGACCGGCCAAGGCGGCTTTGTTGAGATTCAGGGCACTGCCGAAGGTGAGCCTTTTGCACGCGAGACCATGAACCAGATGCTGGATCTGGCAGCGAAAGGCATCCGTGAACTGGGGCAATTACAACAGCAAGCACTGGCCAAGGCATAACCATGGCCCTCGAAAAACTAGTCATTGCCTCTGGCAACCAAGGTAAAATCCGCGAAATCGCGCATCTGCTGGCCCCGCTGCACATCGAAATTGTTTCGCAATCCGCGTTCAATGTGCCCGAGTGCCCAGAGCCCTATGGCACCTTTGTTGAAAACGCGCTGGCCAAGGCACGTCATGCCAGCCAGCATACCGGCCTGCCGGCGCTGGCAGATGATTCCGGTTTGTGTGTGCAGGCGTTGCAGGGCGGGCCAGGGGTGCTCTCCGCCCGTTATGCCGGGCCACAGCCCGCCAAGAGCTTGCTCACGCAGGACGAGCGTAACAATGACAAGCTGCTGACAGCCATGGAGCGTGTGGCAGATCGCCGCGCTTATTTTTACAGCGTGCTGGTGCTGCTGCGCCATCCGCAGGACCCACAACCCATCATTGCGGATGGGGTATGGCATGGCGAAATTCTGCGTGAGTTTAGGGGCAGTGAAGGCTTTGGCTACGACCCGCTGTTTCTGGATACGCAGACAGGCAAAACCGTGGCAGAATTACCGCTTGAGATCAAAAGTCAGTTGAGTCACCGCG
>CAYTIV010000017.1:0-22353 GCA_964437895.1 uncultured Methylotenera sp. | reverse complement strand
CCTCAACACCCTGCTTCGGCAGGGTGTTTTTTTTCATGAATATCATGATTCAAATAGCGTAGATAAAAATTAAATGTGTTTGAGCTACAAAACAAAACACATTCAGGCTAAGATGATTCGTGTTGTCGTGAATGGCCAGAACTTTTAGCGCTACATTGGCTCATATTACGGCAGGAACAATCATAAATAAGGATGAAGTCAAAAATGAGAATTACATGGAATTTACTGGGTGCGTTTGCGATAGTGTTTGCCTCACAAGGTGCAGTGCAAGCTGAGGATATTGAAATTCCTTCAATTAACCCCGACGAGGGGCGCATAGGTGAAGTGCGTCGTGTTGCAGATGAGTCGGAATTTAAAGTCTGCTCAGACCCAGACAACATGCCCTATTCCAATATAAAACTCGAAGGTTTCGAGGACAAAATTGCCAAGGTGTTGGCTGATGATCTAGGAAAAAAGCTGACATTCCAGTACGCCTATAACCGCCAAGGTTTCTTGCGTAATACCATTAACGCTATGCGTTGTGATGTGATTATTGGGATGACCTCTGACTTTGATGGGTTGAGGACTTCTAAGCCGTACTACCGCTCTGGTCATGTATTTGTATGGCGTAAAGATAGCAATTACGATATCACCAATTGGGATTCTCCAGACCTCAAAAAGGGCATTATTGGCATTGTCGATAAAAGTCCTGCAACCATTCCACTCAACGACTTCAATCTAATGGGAAATGCGCGCCCTTATCGTTTACAGCGCGACTTGAATTTGCCGACGAGCTTCATTATCGATGATCTGGTAAAGGGTGATATTGATGTTGCAGTGATGTGGGGTCCTATTGCTGGATATTTTGCCAAAAATTCTAAGGTTCCTCTTGAGTTGCGTTTGATCCCAGAATATAACAAGGTGAATTTGAAAGGCAAAGAATATTGGAACATCTCCGTCGCCGTTCGAATGAAAGATAAGGAGCGTATGAAGATGATTAACGAGTCACTTGAGCGTAACAAAGCTAAGATTGATGCCATCCTTAAGGATTATGGTATTCCTACCGTGCCTGTGGTTGAAGGTGACAGCGTGTATAAAAAATAATACACAGATGAAAAAGTTTTAAAAACAGACAGTTGCTAATGACAAGGCCCAAAAAACCCAGTAGAATCGTGGCCTTGTTTTGAGATGGCTGAAATGAAGTGCTCTGTAAGAAATTCAGAAATTTTCGTCAACCGTTTCTGGAACGATTCGTTAAATGAGCATACGTTAATGCATGGGTTTACAGTTAACGTCGCTCATTTTGTTTAGGATTAGGAGAAAACATGTTAGGCAACACATTTAAATCAGCTTTGTTGGTTTCCTTGTTGGCTTTTGCCACGGGCGCGATGGCTGATATTACTTTTTCAGCAACTCAAGACGGCTCTACAATGACGATCGACAAGGAATGGTTCGATACAGATGCCGCTAAACAATTCCTGGCCACAGGTAAAAACCCATACATCGGTAACGAAGAAGCCATTAAAAAAGGCAAAAAAATCTTCAATATGTACTCATGTGTGGCTTGTCATGGTGGTAAAGGTGAAGGCGCAGTGGGCCCAGGCTTGATTGGTGCTAACTTCCGTTACGCTAAAAATGCGACTAACAAAGGCATGTTCGAAACTATCTGGCACGGTACCAACGGTGGTATGGGCGCTAAAGGTTTTGGTCTGATGGCTCCAGATGATGGCATCAAGCCAGACGAATTGCTGAAAGTGATTGCTTTCATTCGTAGCAACAGCAATGTTGGTATGACAGGTAACGAGTAATTCGTTAGCAATAAAAAAACGGTCACTCAGGTGACCGTTTTTTGTTTTTGTGGCACAATAAACTTAGTCGGTTAAATATAAAAAATGATTAAAAAACCGTTTTATTTCAAAGAACATCGAGATAGAGAATCCTGGGGGTAATGATGAGAAATGTGTTAGCAACAGCCATGCTGGCAGCAATGTTGGCAGCATGTAATAGTGGTGGTCAATCCGGTGGTGCATCTGCGGATGCCGGAGATGTCAAGGCGATTCAATTTGTCGCGACACAAGACGGCCAGCCGATGGAAATCGACCACAAAATGTTTGATACGCCTGCCGCTAAAGAGTTTTTGGCAACAGGCAAAAATCCTTATATTGGCAATGAAGAGGCGATTAAGGAAGGTAAGAAGAAATTTAACCTGTTCTCATGCGTCGCCTGCCACGGCGGCCATGGTGAGGGTGCTGTTGGACCTGGCTTGATTGGTGAAAACTTCAGATACGCCAAAAATGCGACAAATAAAGGCATGTTTGAAACCATCTGGCACGGTACTAACGGCGGCATGGGTGCTAAAGGTTTTGGCTTGATGGCCCCCGATGATGGCTTGAAGCCAGATGATGTTCTGAAGATCATCTCATTTATTCGTAGCCATGCGAAAATCACGGGCAACGAGTAAAAAGAATTTTTGAAGTGTTGTGCGCGCTTGGCAGTACGGCAGGCGCGCTTTTTTATTTAAGGATTGAAGCGTGAGCGTAACTGACGAAAATGATTTGCACCATGTCATCATTGTAGGTGGTGGAGCGGGTGGCCTGGAATTGGCGACCAAACTGGGTGACTCACTCGGCAAAAAGAAGAAAGCCAGAATTACACTGATTGATGCCACCAGAACCCATGTCTGGAAGCCTTTGCTGCATGAAATTGCTGCAGGTAGTATGGATCCGGATCGTCATGAGTTGGAGTACCTTGCGCAAGCGCACTGGCATAATTTCAAGTTCCGCCTTGGCCGTATGGATGGACTAGATCGTAATACTCGTGAAGTCTTCTTGGCACCTGTGCATGATGAAGACGGCAATGAAATCATTGCGCGTCGCTCATTTAAATATGACACCTTGATTATTGCCGTCGGTAGTACGACCAATGACTTTGGTATCAAAGGCGCACGCGAGTTTTCTTTGGCGCTGGATACACAGGCGCAAGCGCAAAAATTCCATCGCTATCTACATAATGCCTTGCTGCGCGCACAGACGCAGCCCGAGCCTCTGAAACCAGGCCAGCTCGAAGTGGCGATTGTAGGTGCAGGGGCCACTGGCGTGGAGCTGGCGGCAGAATTGCACAATACAACACGTGAATTGACCGCTTACGGTTTGGATAAGATTGATCCTGACCGTGACGTGAAAATCTCGCTGATTGAAGCCAGTGATCGTATTTTGCCGGCATTGCCGCCCAAGTTGTCTTACGCAGTGGATGTCGAGTTGCGTAAGCTACGTGTGAATGTGTTTACCGGCGAGCGTGTGACTGAGGTCTCTGCAAAAGGTCTTACTACACACAGCGGCCGCACTATTCCTGCGGAACTGGTGGTGTGGGCTGCGGGCATCAAGGCGCCAGACTTCCTCAAAGATATCGATGGCCTAGAAACGAATCGCATCAACCAATTGGTAGTGAATCAGCATCTGCAAACTACGCGTGATGCCAACATTTTTGCTTTTGGTGACTGTGCCGCCTGCCCATGGCTGGGGCATGACAGTACGGTGCCTCCACGGGCTCAGGCTGCGCACCAGCAGGCTTCACTACTAGTGAAAACTGTTAAGGCGCGTGTAGCGGGTAAAGACCACTTGCCTGAGTTCCACTATACCGATTACGGCTCACTGGTCAATTTGGGCAAATACTCGACAGTGGGTAGCCTGATGGGTGCGGTTGCTGGCGGTAGTATGTATATTCAAGGCTTGTTTGCGCGCGTGATGTATCGTTCACTCTATAAGATGCATCTGATGGCCTTGCATGGCATTGTGGCTGTGATTGTGCATACGATAGGCCGTATTATCTCCAGACGTACTGAGCCACACGTGAAGTTGCACTAATCTGGCAGTGTATTGCCGAGTGTAAAAAAGGGCGCCTTCGGCGCCCTTTTTATTGCAGTCTTATCAAGCTAATGTGCCTTGATTTGTTTGCGATAAATCAGCGTGATCATCGACATGCTGACGATAATGAATATGCCAAAAATAGCCACAATCGCGTTAATCTCGAGCTTGGCACCTACCATCCAGGTATACGCCCCCAGTAGCAGCAAGATGCCGATGTTTTCATTGAAGTTTTGCACGGCAATGGAGTGTCCGGCGCCCAGCAGATGGTGACCACGATGCTGTAACAGTGAGTTGAGAGGCACGAGGAAGTAGCCAGACAGTACGCCAATAACAAACAGCAAAATGCCCGCCAGCACGGGGCTGTGGATCAGTATCATGCTGATGACCAGAATGCCCATGTAAATGCCTGCTGGCAGCACTTTGACGGCGTTTTCCAGCTCTACGTATTTAGAGGCAATCACAGAGCCTGCCGCGATGCCGACCGCGAGAATCGCAATCAGATAGGTGGCTTGCTGCTGTGAGAATCCCAGTCTGACGTCAGCCCATTGCAGCACAACAAACTGCAGCGTCGCGCCCGCACCCCAAAACAGCGTGGTCACCGCCAGTGAAACCTGACCTTGTGGATCTTTCCAGAGCGTGATGAATGCATGCCAGAAGTCCTTGAGCAGAAAACGTAGGGTTTTTTGTGCCACCTTGTGATCAATCGGCACCTTGGGGATGTAGTAGTTAAAGCCCGCAGCCAATAAATACAGCAGCATGATACAAGCGATGCCCAAATACGGGTTGTTGGCTGATAAGGTTGAACCGAGCACAGGGCCTAAAATAATGGCGGTCACCGTGGTGCCCTCCATCCAGGCATTGGCTTTGATGAGCAGGTGCGAAGGCAGCATCTCGGTCAGAATGCCGTATTTGGCTGGCGAGTAAGCAGCAGCACCCACGCCAACCATGGCGTAGGCATAGAGCGGCGGAACACCTACCAGCGCCATCATACAGCCTATAAACTTCAGGCCATTGCTGAGAAACATCACGCGCCCTTTAGGTAGCGCGTCTGCAAATGGTCCTACAAACGGGGCGAGCAAGATATAGGATATAACAAAAAACTCTCTGAGCAGCGGCTCGTGCCAGCTCGGCGCATTGAGCTTCGCCAGCAACGCAATCGCTGCAAACAAGAGAGCATTATCTGCGATTGCCGAAAGGAACTGGGCAACCAGTAAGGTGTAAAAGCCTTTGACCATAACAAGTAAGCAGACAGCTGTCTACAGAACCTCTGCTGCAAAATCTGCCAGTCGCGAGCGTTCGCCGCGCACTAGCGTGATGTGGCCATTGTGTGACCAGTTTTTAAAACGGTCAACCACATAGGTCAGCCCCGAACTCCCCTCCGTCAGATACGGTGTATCAATCTGTGCAATATTGCCCAGACACACCACCTTGGTGCCGGGGCCGGCACGGGTAATCAAGGTTTTCATCTGTTTGGGGGTCAGGTTTTGCGCCTCGTCAATGATCAAGAACTTGTTGAGAAAGGTCCGGCCGCGCATAAAGTTGAGCGATTTGATTTTGATGCGGGTACGAATCAAATCTTGAGTGGCCGCACGTCCCCATTCGCCGACATCTTCATCGGTTTTATTCAGCACGTCTAGGTTATCTTCTAGTGCTCCCATCCAAGGCGCCATTTTTTCTTCCTCTGTCCCAGGCAAAAAACCGATATCTTCACCGACGGGTACAGTAACGCGGGTCATGATGATTTCTGAATAGCGCTTTTTATCCAGCGTTTGTGTGAGTGCCGCTGCCAGCGTCAGCAATGTCTTGCCGGTGCCCGCTTGCCCCAGCAGCGTGACAAAATCAATCTCGGGATCCATCAACAGATTCAACGCAAAATTCTGTTCGCGGTTACGGGCGGTGATGCCCCACACGCTGTGTTTGGGATTTAGATGATCCTGAACGACCTCCAGCACTGCCGAGTTGTCTTCTATTTTGCGTACGATGGCGTGAAAAGGCTTGTTGTACTCATAAAACACAAATTCGTTGATCAGTAACGATTTGACGATGGGGCCGCTGATTTTATAGTACATGCGGCCTGAATCCTGCCAGGAGTGCATATCCTTGCTGTGCGCCTCCCAAAAATCTTCTGGCAGCTCACGCAAGCCGGTGTACAGCATGTCGCTGTCTTCCAGCACCTTGTCATTGAAATAGTCTTCAGCCGCCACGCCCATGGCGCGGGCTTTGATACGGATATTGATATCCTTGCTGACCAGAATCACATTGCGGTCGGCATACTGCTTTTTAAGCGCCAGCACGACACTGATAATCTGGTTATCTGCCTTGCTGCCAGCCAAGCCTGGCAGGTCTGTAGGGACATGTTCCGTCTGGAAAAACAGTTTTCCGGTGAGGTGACGGTTGCCCTGTATGGCCAGCGGACAGCCATCTTCGAGATTGTCCGTGGAGTGGCCGCCCATGATTTCTTCTAAGAATCGGCTGGCTTGACGGGCGTTGCGGGCCACTTCAGTCAGGCCCTTCTTGTTATTATCCAGTTCCTCCAATGTCACCATGGGTAGGTACACATCGTGCTCTTCGAATCTGAACAGCGACGAAGGGTCGTGCATCAGTACATTGGTATCAAGAACAAATAGCTTGTTTTGTGGAGCACTGGCCATAGAGAATCACTTTTTATGAGTGGGAAGACTGAATGCTGGCATAGACCTCAGCGGCATGACCATCGACTTTGACACCCCGCCATTCACGCACGATGATGCCCTGTGGGTTGATTAAAAATGTACTGCGTTCAATCCCACGCACTTGTTTGCCGTACATGTTTTTCATTTTGATCACATTAAAGGCCTGACAGGCGGTTTCTTCACTGTCGGAGATCAATTCAAACGGAAAACTGTACTTGGTTTTGAAGTTTTCGTGGGATTTGAGGCTGTCGCGGGAGATGCCAAATATGACGGCGTTAGCTGTAGTAAATGCTTCATGCATATCGCGGAATTGCATGCCCTGTGTGGTACACCCCGGTGTGGCATCTTTGGGATAAAAATACAGCACCAGATAGCGGCCCACATAGTCTTTGCTATTGAATTGCAGGCCGGAGGTGGCGGGTAAGGTCAGTTCTGGAACAGGTGAATTCAACATAGTAGTCACGACGATCTCTTAATCACATTGTTGATAAAAATAGAAAATTAAGCAAGCACAAAACGTAAATTCTGTGCCTGCCAAACCTCTGGTTATTGAGGCAGGGTGATGGTGATCAGCGTACCGCTGGTCGGTGCGCTTTCGAATGTCATCGCCCCCCCCAGCTCTTCACAGACTTTGAATGCAAACGGGATACCTAGGCCGGTGCCAAACCGTTTGGTGGTCGGTCCTGGCGTCAGTGCGTGTGGATCAGGTTTAAACGGCATGCCTGGCCCTTGGTCGGTAATCATCAGCGTCAATTGATGGTTGTCCTGCATGCAGTCAAGCCGTATCTCCGAGCCCTTTGGGGAAGCCTCTGAGGCGTTTAGAAGCAGGTTGTACAGCATTTGTTCCAGCAAATGTTCATCGGTCAGAATCAGGCGCTTGATGGATGCGCTGTTTTCAATCACCTTGATCTGCTTTTCATTCAACTTGGGCTGCAACGTGGTTAACGCCCCTTGCACGATAGAAGACAGCAAGAGCTGGTTTAGCATGGGTTTGATCGGGTGCAGATAGGACAGCAGACTGCCGGTCCATCGCTCCAAGCGATCTACCGTATGCATAATGCCCTGTATGGACTCCTGAGTGTCTTTGTCCAGCAAGGGGTCGTCAATCACTTGTGCGGTGGCGCGTATGCTGGCCAGTGGGTTGCGAATATTGTGCGCCAGCATGGGTACCAATAACCCCATGGCGGCCTGTTTTTCACTCTTGACCAATGCATCCCGGCTGGCAGCTAGGTCTTCGGCCATTTTGTTGATCTCGCGCGATAGCATAGCCAGTTCCTCGGTACCTGACTCTGGGACTTGGTGCTCCAGATTGCCAGCGCTGATGGCATTGGTGGCCTGCATGATATCGTTGATGGGTCTGACGATCGAACTCTTCAGAATGCGACGCGCATACGCAATCAAAATGCAGCCTAGTACCAGGGGGAGAGACAATACAGCAATGGAGTTGCTGCGTGCTTCATCCAGCCTGTGCTTGATTTCGCTTTGCTTAATCAATAGCAGGTGTTCAGCGCGCTTGGATACCTCTTCATAATGGCGGAAGATGCCAGTTTCGATATCCAGATAAATAGACTTTTGCGCTTTGCGATCTGGATTGTTCTGGTAGCGATAAAACAGAGCGGGGGCTTCATTCACTAAGCTGCGATATTTGCGCTCGATATCCATGAGGGCATCACGTTCTTGCTGGTCAATTGCCATGTTTTGCAAGTGATCCAGATGCTTAAGAATGCTTGTGGTGTATTGGTTATACTCACCAAGGGCATTCTCTTCTTGCAGAAAAAAAGCATCGAATAACTCCTTGGTCTGCCGGTATAAATCTCCGCGTACCAAGTAAATTTCCTGAATTACCCCATTGATTCGTTGTGATTGTTTTGAGGCTTTGTCCCACAAGTAAATACCATACGCGCCACTAGCGACAGCCAGCACGATCAGTGCGATAAAATACAGATCATGAAACAGCAAAAGCTGCCTCAGAGGCTTATCATGTGCCTTAGGGGTGTCTGCATGGGGTGATTTTCTAAACCACATTGGCAACTAACTGGATAGCTTGAAACTAACAGTGACAATAATATTATTTATTTTTCCACGCAGAATGTCAGTGAAGTGCTGTTTTAACTGAGACTTTTGTGCGGCTGCGATTGCTGCGTCATCCAAGGATTTGTTGCCGCTGGACTCTACGACCTCAATGCCAGTGACATTACCATGGTCATCTAGATTGATACTGAGTTTAACATCGCCTTCAATGCCCCTGTCCTGTGCGATTCTTGGGTAGCGCTGATTTTTTTTCAGTTCGCGATGTGCGGCGCTTCTGAATGCGTTGCGTGCGGCCTCGATGTCTCCCTCGCTGGGGCCTGATGCTTTAGCTGGCTCCGGCGCAGGGGCGGGAGACGGGTTGGCTGGGGCTACGACTTCTGGTTTAGATTCGCCAGCCGTGGGTTTGGCCGCAATCACTGCGGGTGCCGGCGACTCATTCACTACCCGCGGCGTTTCTGTGGGTGTGTCAGGGCTGCTGATGCTTTTCTGCGGAACCGCTGGCTTTTGCTCCACAGGTTTAGGCTCTGACTTCACCGGTTGCGGTTTGGCGGGCTCAGGCTTAGGTGGCTCGGGCTTAATGGGTTCTGGTTTGACCGGCTCGGGTTGTACCAATGGTATGACGGGAGGCGGTTCTTTAACCAGCTCAATCTGAATTTCCTGCTTTTTGGGTGGGGGCAGGTCGTAGTCTGGTTTTGGCAAAGTAAACATGATCGCAGCATGAATCAGAAGCGATGCGATTAGGCACCACTCCAAAGCATGACTGAACTGTTTTGATTGTTTTAATACGGCTTGCACGCCAACACCTTTATCGTTAACCCCCACTGCGAGCCGACACTATAAGCTATTTTTCATCATTCATGCCAGTGGCACCTTCACGGCGTTATTGGCAAATACCGTGGAACGGCTCAACGTCTACCAGTGTGCCTGCATCCAGATTTCCGTTCTCGGCATCCAAGACAATAAAACAATTGGCTTGGCTCATACTGCTGAGCATGCCGGAGCCTTGCGCGCCGGTGGTTTTGACCTTCCATACCGAACCGTCTTGAAACAATGTGCCGCGCTGAAACTCAGTCCGCCCGGGGGCTTTCTTGATGGGGCTCACGCATTCCACTTTAAACGTGGTCTGAGGCAGAACGGTGGCGCCCATCAGGTGTTTCAAGGCGGCTTGCACAAACTGGTAAAAAGTCACCATGGCTGAGACCGGGTTGCCCGGCAGGCCAAAATAATGGGCCTGGCCAATCTTGCCGTAAGCCAGGGGGCGGCCGGGCTTCATGTTGATCTTCCAGAACAATACTTGGCCATGCTTCGCCAGCAATTGCTTCATGAAATCCGCTTCGCCCACAGAGACGCCGCCACTGGTAATCACCACATCATGGGCGGATGCGGCCTGACATAACGTGGTTTCTAATGCCGCGGGGTCATCACCGACATTGCCCAAGTCCTCGACCTCCACCCCCAGCGCCTGGCACATGCCCCATAGGCTGTAGCGGTTGCTGTCATAAATCTGGCCTTTTTGCAGTGGCGTCCCCAGACTCACCAGCTCGTCACCCGTACTGAAATAGGCAACTTTGAGCCGACGGAACACCTGCACTTGGGCCACCCCCAGTGAGGCGAGCAGGCCCATATCGGCGGGCTGGATCTGATGGCCGGTGGCCAATACGGTCTGGCCGATGGCGATGTCCTCGCCTGTCAGGCGGATATTGGCCCCTTGAGGCGGGGTTTTTAGCAAGTGGATATGCGCACCCTCCGTGCAGGTGTGCTCCTGCATGACGACAGTGTCCACGTCCGCAGGCACCATCGCCCCCGTCATGATTTTGATGCAGCCGCCTGCTGGCAGGGGTGCCATATGGGGGTTGCCTGCGAGCGCCGTCCCTACCACCTTTAACGGCTGGGAAGCCTCTGCGTGCCTAAAGGCAAAACCGTCCATGGCCGAGTTGTCATGCCCGGGGACATTCATGTCAGAAATAATCGCGTGGGAGAGGATGCGCCCCAGCGCGTGTTTGATGGCAACAGTTTCGGTTTCCAGTACCGGGCTCAGAAACTGGCGGATATATTGCCTGGCCTGAGTAACCGACATGGCATTCGGGTCGTAATCATCGGCGCAGGAAGGGTTGTTGGCCAGTTGCTGTAAAAGATCTTGGGTGGTCATGGCTTACACGGGATTATCGTTAATGGGGGCTATGGTTAATGTTAGTGAATGCTTGCTCGTCTTCAAAGTCTACAAAAACATGCGTATGTTGCGCTTGCCAGGCGCTCACTTTGCGCTGGCCCTGGGCCAAAAACTGCGTCAGGCTGGCCAGTGCGCTGCGTGGCATCAGGCAGAACACCGGATGTGTGCCGCTGTGGCTGCGCGCGATGGCCAGCACGGGGTTGGCCGCGGTAGCACCTGCGCTGGTGAGCGCCTGTTGCATGCGGCTGACGAGATCGAGAGGCAATAACGGTGAGTCACAAGGCACGCTGAGTACCCAGTCGGTATGGGCGTGTTGCATCCCGGCCTGCATGCCGGCCAACGGACCATCAAAGTCCTGGTTGGCATCTGTAATGACGGGGACGCCAAAGTCTTTATATTGCGTGAGGTGCCGATTGGCATTGATAATGACTTGATCGACTTGAGGCTGTATCCGGGCCAGTACATGGCTGACCAGTGGCTGTTGCTGGTATTCCACCAGTCCCTTGTCTGCGCCGCCCATGCGGGTGCCGCGTCCTCCCGCCAGTATCACTGCCGTAATCTGCATCAGCCACCTGTGTGCGACATGAAACGCACGACGGCTGGCGCGGCGCGTTGCAAGTCAAAATCATGCCCCTGTGGCTTGATGCGCATGCCATGCAAAATGGCGTCTACCAGTGGCTGATCGTTATCTGGATATTGTCTGAGCAGTGGCAGCAGGTTGACTTGGTGATCTTGCCCCAAACATAGAAACAACTCGCCCTGGCAGGTGATCCGCACACGATTGCAGCTCTCGCAGAAGTTGTGGCTGTGCGGTGAGATGAATCCAATACGGGTGCGTTGACCGTTGACTTGCCAGTACCGTGCGGGCCCCCCGGTGCGGTGGGTAGAGGGGGAGAGCGAAAAGCGTGCTTTTAATTTTTCCAGTGTTTCCGCGTTGCTGACACAGCTTTGCTCGCGGTCGTGGGCGACCTGGCCCAGCGGCATTTCCTCGATGAAGCTGATGTCGACCTGCTTTTCTATGGCAAACTGTACCAGCGCTTCGGCTTCATCGTCGTTGATGCCGCGCATGAGTACCGCGTTGATTTTGACGTTATCGAAGCCAGCCGCAATCGCCGCATCTAGGCCTTTAAGCACTTTAGACAGGTCACCGACGCGGGTGATTTCCTTGAAGCGCGCAGGCTGCAAACTATCGATCGAAATATTAATGCGTTTGACGCCCGCAGTTTTGAGTTTGAGCGCGTATTGGTCCAGCTGACTGCCGTTAGTTGTCACCACGCATTCATCCAAACCAGGTAACTGGCCGATTTGCTCAAACAGCCACAGTGCGTTTTTGCGTACCAGCGGTTCGCCACCGGTAATGCGAACTTTGCGCACCCCCATACGGACAAACAAATTAACCAGGCGTGCGCACTCTTCTAGCGTGAGCACTTCGTGGCGCGGCAAAAAGGTCATGTCCTCCGCCATGCAGTACTGGCAGCGGAAATCACAGCGGTCTGTGATGGACAGCCGGATATAGTCCACCCGTCGGCCAAACTGGTCGATCAATGCAGTAGGGAGGGTGAGCTGACTATCCATTGCTATCATTAAATTTAAATGTAAACCGTATTTTATGCCCTTTTTAGGCTTTCACAAGGCATAAATAGAGGATATGATTTCAGGGTGATAGAATGTAACTAAATTGTAACTAGTTAAAATGTGAGGTCGGTTTGGATAACACATTAAGCCATGAACAACGTGCGCTAATTCAGGCGCACATAGAGGCGCATCAGCATGTTCCGGGCGGTTTGATGCCTTTGCTGCATGCGATTCAGGACGATGTTGGCTACGTGCCTGAGTCCGTTTATCCTGACATTGCGCAAGCACTTGCCTTGTCGGTTGCTGAGGTGCATGGCGTGGTGACGTTTTATCACCATTTCCGCACCCACCCCATAGGTAAGCATGTGTTGCAGATCTGTCGCGCCGAGTCCTGTCAGGCCATGGGGTCCGAGCAGCTGGAAGCTGCACTTAAAGCGAAGCTGGGCGTGGATTATCACCAGACCACTGCCGATGGCGCGGTCACCTTGTTGCCAGTGTATTGCTTGGGCAATTGTGGCTGTTCTCCGGCCGTGATGCTGGATGACGAGGTCCATGGTCGTATGAATGCAGACAAAGTTTCAGAATTGATTGCCGAGGTGTGTCATGGTTAAGGTGTATGTGCCGATTGACTCGACCGCGTTGTCGCTGGGCGCTGAGCGCACGGCAAAAAAAATCCTGCAGGAAGCGCAGGCGCGGGGCATCAGCATCGAGCTGATCCGCAATGGTTCAAGAGGTCTGTTCTGGTTAGAGCCTCTGGTAGAGGTTGAGACTGCACAAGGGCGCGTGGCGTTTGGTCCGGTGCAACCGGCAGAGGTCGCCAGCCTGTTTGAGGCGGGTTTTACTGACGCGTTGTCGGATGCTGCCCGTGCGCACCCGCTTTATCTGGGGCTGATTGAAGAGCTGACTTGGCTCAAGCAGCAACAGCGACTCACTTTTGCCCGCGTTGGTATTGTCGACCCGCGCTCGCTTGAGGATTATCTGGCCCATGATGGCTATCGTGGGCTCAAAAACGCGCTCTCCCTATCTGGGGCGGAAATTGTCAAAGTCGTGACGGACTCAGGCCTGCGTGGTCGAGGGGGGGCAGCCTTCCCGACCGGGATCAAATGGAACACCGTACTCAATGCGCCTGCGGAGCAGAAGTATGTCGTTTGCAACGCAGACGAAGGGGATTCCGGCACCTATTCAGACCGCATGATTATGGAAGATGATCCGTTTGTGCTGATTGAAGGCATGACGATCGCGGGCATCGCCGTCGGTGCTACCCAAGGCTACATCTATTTGCGCAGTGAGTATCCACATGCGCTCAAAACACTGAACGAGGCGATTCGTATCGCCAATTTAGCTGGCTATCTGGGTGAAAATATCCTCGGTTCCGGCCGCACCTTCCATCTCGAAGTCCGACGCGCGGCGGGCGCCTATGTCTGTGGCGAGGAAACTTCCCTGCTGGAGAGCCTCGAAGGCAAGCGCGGCCTGGTGCGTTTTAAACCGCCGCTGCCGGCGATTGAAGGCTTGTTTGGCAAACCAACCATTGTCAACAATGTGATCTCGCTGGCGACGGTGCCCATTATTTTAGATAAAGGCGCGCAATTCTATGCGGATTATGGCATGGGTCGCTCACGGGGTACTTTGCCTATTCAGCTGGCCGGCAACCTTAAGCAGACTGGGCTGGTAGAGCTGGCCTTTGGCGCAACTTTGCGTGAGTTGCTTTACACCTATGGTGGGGGCTCAGCGAGCGGCCGACCGATACGCGCCGTACAGGTTGGCGGGCCATTAGGCGCTTACTTGCCTGAAAGCCAATTTGATACCCCGCTGGATTACGAGGCATTTACCCAAATTTGGGCTGTGCTGGGGCATGGCGGCATCGTGGCGTTTGATGACAGCGTGGATATGGCCAAGATGGCACGCTATGCGTTCGAATTTTGTGCAGAGGAAAGTTGTGGCAAATGCACGCCTTGCCGCATAGGGTCGACCCGTGGAGTTGAGGTGATGGACAAGATTGTTGCCGGCAAGGATAGACCGAAACAGGTCCATCTGTTGCGCGACTTGTCTGACACCATGTTGAATGGCTCTCTGTGCGCGCTGGGCGGCATGACCCCTTACCCAGTGTTGAGTGCTCTGAATCATTTCCCTGAAGATTTTGGTCTTAGCAATAAAGAAGCGGCTGCCTGACGGCAGCGAAGGATGACAGTATGGATGACATCAAATATAGCCCTTCCCAGACGCCAGTGCCGGCCTATGATCCTGAAAAGGATTACGGCACACCGCGGTCTGACAGCGCCACACTGGTGACCCTCAATATTGACGGTGTCGATGTGACCGTGCCAGACGGCACTTCGATTATGCATGCGGCGCAATTGGGCGGCGTGACCGTCCCCAAGCTGTGTGCTACTGATTCGCTGGAGCCGTTTGGTTCTTGCCGTCTCTGTCTGGTTGAAATCGAGGGGCGACGCGGTTATCCGGCCTCTTGCACCACGCCTGTGGCTCCCGGCCTCAAGGTGAAGACGCAAACGCCTAAATTGGCCGATTTGCGTCGCGGGGTCATGGAGCTCTATATTTCTGACCATCCACTGGATTGCCTGACCTGTGGCACCAATGGTGATTGCGAATTACAGGATATGGCTGGCGCGGTCGGTTTGCGCGAGGTGCGTTATGGCTATGAGGGTGAGAATCACCTGGGCCAGGCCAAAGATGAGTCTAATCCGTATTTTACTTTTGATCCTTCTAAATGCATCGTCTGCTCACGTTGCGTCCGTGCTTGCGAGGAGACGCAGGGGACGTTTGCTCTGACCATTCAGGGACGTGGTTTCGATAGCAAGGTTTCTGCCGGTAATAAAGATTTTCTGGAGTCTGAGTGTGTCTCCTGCGGTGCCTGCGTGCAGGCGTGCCCGACGGCCACATTGCTCGAAAAAACTGTGATTGATGCAGGGACGCCTGAGCACAAGGTTACTACCACTTGCGCTTACTGTGGCGTGGGCTGCAGCTTTGATGCCGAAATGAAAGGCGAGCAGGTGGTGCGCATGACGCCGAGTAAAGAGGGCGGTGCCAACCACGGTCACAGCTGTGTCAAAGGCCGCTTTGCCTGGGGCTATGCCACCCATGCTGACCGGATTACCACACCGATGATACGCAAGAGTATTCATGACCCTTGGCAAAAGGTGGGCTGGGATGAGGCGATTAATTATGCCGCCAGCGAGATCCAGCGTATTCAGTCCCAGTATGGCAAAGAAGCCGTGGGCGGCATTACCTCCAGTCGCTGCACCAATGAAGAGGTGTATGTGACGCAGAAACTGATTCGTGCCGTGTTCGGTGTGAATAACGTCGATACTTGCGCACGCGTGTGTCACAGCCCGACCGGTTATGGCCTCAAGCAGACGTTGGGCGAATCTGCCGGTACGCAGACCTTTGATTCTGTGATGCAGTCAGATGTGATTTTTGTCATGGGCGCGAACCCCACAGATGGTCACCCGGTGTTTGGTTCGTTGATGAAGCGCCGTCTGCGTGAGGGGGCCAAACTGATTGTGGTCGATCCACGTGAGATTGATCTGGTGGCGAACTCTCCACATATTCGTGCTGATTACCACCTGAAGCTGCGCCCTGGTACCAACGTAGCCATGATCTCAGCGATCTCCCATGTCATTGTGACCGAGGGGTTAGTGCAAGAAGATTTCGTTAAAGACCGTTGTGAGTGGGATTCATTTGTGGCTTGGCGCGAGTTTGCGGCTAAGCCTGAAAATTCTCCAGAAGCCCTCGAAAAAGAGTTGGGCGTGCCGGCGCAACAGATTCGTGAAGCCGCGCGACTGTATGCCACCGGCGGCAATGCCGCCATTTACTATGGCTTAGGCGTCACAGAACACAGTCAGGGTTCTACGACCGTGATGGGGATTGCCAACCTGGCGATGGCCACTGGTAATGTGGGCCGCGAGGGCGTGGGCGTGAATCCGCTGCGCGGCCAGAATAACGTGCAGGGGTCGTGTGACATGGGCTCCATGCCGCATGAGTTTCCTGGTTATCGCCATGTTTCCGATGATGCGACCCGTGCCCAGTTTGAGCAGGCCTGGGGCGTGAAGCTGAGTGCTGACCCTGGCTTGCGTATTCCGAATATGCTGGACTTGGCGGCCGAAGGCAGTTTCAAGGCCGTGTATTGTGTTGGCGAGGATATTGCGCAATCTGATCCGGATACGCAGCATGTGACCCATGCGCTTGAAAGCATGGAGTGCGTGATTGTGCAGGATCTGTTCCTCAACGAGACGGCCAAGTACGCGCACGTGTTCTTCCCAGGGGCTTCATTCCTCGAGAAAAACGGTACGTTTACCAATGCTGAGCGTCGTATTTCGCCCGTGCGTAAAGTCATGAGCCCTAAAAACGGCATGGAAGACTGGGAAATTACCGCCAAGTTCTCGGCTGCGCTGGGGTATCCCATGAATTATCAGCATGCCAGTGAAATCATGGATGAGATTGCTGCACTGACGCCGACCTTCAGTGGAGTCAGCTTCAAAAAACTGGACGAACTGGGCAGCATTCAGTGGCCCTGCAACGATGAGGCGCCGCAAGGCACCCCGACCATGCACGTTGATGCGTTTGTGCGTGGTAAAGGCAAGTTCTTCATTACACAGTATGTCCCAACCACCGAGCGTGTGAATCAGAAATATCCACTGATTTTGACCACCGGCCGCATTCTGTCGCAATATAATGTGGGCGCGCAAACTCGCCGCACACATAATGTGGCCTGGCATCCAGAGGACGTGATCGAGATTCATCCGCATGATGCAGAAGATAGAGGCATCATCGAGGGCGATTGGGTAGGCATTAGCAGTCGCGCTGGTCAGACCGTGTTGCGTGCCAAGATTACAGACCGGGTGCAACCTGGGGTGGTCTATACCACTTTCCACCATCCAGAATCTGGCGCCAATGTCATCACGACCGACAACTCCGATTGGGCGACCAACTGCCCTGAGTACAAGGTGACTGCGGTGCAGGTATCCAAAGTGAATCAGTTGTCCGACTGGCAGCAGCAATACCGTTCGTTCAGCGATACGCAAATTGAACTGTCTGGGATGGATCCGCATTCGGTTGTGTCCTGATGGGCGATGACCATACGACGCGGGCAGACTGCCCGCTGACGGTGCCCGAGCCGTGGGAGGCACTTTCGGCTGGCGCCACGGTGGCGCCTATGGCCGTCACGCGATGGAAAGCCGGCGTGGCCGTGGTGGTGGATGATAGCCTGGCACAAGAAGTGCCGATTGCGCTGGTGTACAACGGTATATCGCATGTGGTGATGCTGGCAACGCCGGCTGATCTGGAAGATTTTGCTTATGGCTTTTCGTTCACTGAAGGCATTATCAGTGACGCCAGTCAGATTTATGGCGTAGAGGCGCAGGCGCAATGGAGTTCTGAGGGAGATTTGCAGGGCATTAGTCTGCACATCGAACTGGCCAGCGCCCAGTTTGTGGCGCTCAAGGCCCAGCGCCGTAATTTGACCGGTCGAACCGGCTGTGGCTTGTGTGGTGCCGAGAGCTTGCAACAGGTGTTCAAGCAGCCGGCGTTGGCGGCGGTGCCGCCCGCGGCGCTGAGTGCAAAGGTGATTAGCGAGACCTTGCTAGCATTGGCTGAACAGCAGCCTTTGCAGCAATTGACAGGTGCCACGCATGCTTGCGCGCTAGGAAATCTCGCCGGCCAAGTGGTGTGTGTGCGGGAAGATGTCGGCAGGCACAATGCCATGGATAAGTTAATTGGCCATCTCTTGCGAGAACGGCAGGCGTTACCGGCCTTGTGGGCCGAGCACTGGATGTTAACGACCAGTCGAGCCAGTTATGAAATGGTGCAAAAAGTGGCCATGACCGGTGGACGTGTACTGGTGGCGATGTCTGCCCCCACGGCGCTGGCAGTCAATTTGGCTAGGGAATACGGTTTTTTGCTGGCTGGCTTTGCTAGGTCGGCACAATGTGTAGTGTATAGCGGTGCTCTGACGGCAGCGGATGTCGATCAACGTCACCAGAAAGTGTTGTAGGCGATGGAAGTAGAAAAACTAATCAAGATGGCCAACCAAATTGGTGATTTCTTTGAGGCGAATCCCAATGTGGAAGAAGCCGAGCGCGAGATTGCCAGTCATCTGAAAAAATTCTGGAATTCAGTCATGATCAACAGCTTGGCTGCCCATGTGCAACAGCAGCAAGGGCAGGGCTTGCACCCCAAGGTGATTGCCGCCATACGCCAGCACCTCCAGGCTTGAGGCTGTAAGCGGCAAGCTTAATGCCGCTGCAACAGCCGGAACGATTCCCGGTTCTGGCGCGTTTGTTCACCTTCCCAAATCACCTGCCACGCTTCGCCCGGTAACACATGACGTTTGCCGGGTTCATCTTCGATCAACATCAGATCGCACTGTGTGGGCTTGGTCTGTGCGTGTTCTTTCAGATGTATGCCGGCATGATAATGCAGCAAATCCTGCTGTGAGGCGCCAATATTCTGTGACTGAATACAGGTGTACTGCGCAGGCAAGTGTTTACGCAAATCTTCAAACAGCGGTTGATAGGTGCGTGCTGCCTCTATCATCGGCAACCATAAACTCATGAACACCGTCCAAGCGCAGGTCATGCCTATGGCCCAGTTGGTGGCGCTGGAGCGATTAGAGTGCTTATCACGCAAGACGATAGACAGCCAGATGAGCGTGACAGCGACGGCAATCGCCCCGTACAGCAGGTTGAAATGAATGGTCTCCAGCCCGGACAGATAACTCAGGCGCTGATACAGTTTGACCGGGCTGCCGTTGAGCATGGCCCACCATCCTAGCCAAGCCATAGCAATCAGTATGCCAAACAAAATCAGGCCAAACCAGTTTAATGCGCCGGCGGCCCCGCGTTTGAGGGTTTCAATACTGCCAGCAGCCATTACAGTCAGGGGTACTAACAGTGGTAAGGCACTGACTTCGCTACGGTCACTGGAAAAGCCAATCAATACAAACGCAATCGTAAAAAACAGCAGCGACAGTTGAAAACGGTAGGTCTCAAACACGGCCTGTCTGAAACGCCAGATCCCCCACATGGCAAACGGCAGGGCCGGCCATGCGTACCAGGCTAATGTCCGCAAGAAATAAGCGTGGTTGCCGGGCCACTCAAATTGCCACTGCGTATGCCACCAGTGTTGCCACTGTGCGGGCGCCCACTGTTGCGTTAACCAGCACCAGAGCCAGATGCCGGGTAAGGCCAGCAGCACACCAGACAACAGGGCACGGCTAGCCGCACTGCGCGCACGGATGGCGGGTAAAGGTAAAAGCCCTATCAGGGTGACCGCGATGATGAGGGCGGGCAACACGCCGGCAGACAGAAATGCAATGCTCAGCCCGGCACACAACAGCCACATGGCGCGTAGCGGTTTGCGTATCACCAGTGCCATGGCGTAAAACGCCATTGTGATGCCGCTCAGGGCCGCTACCGCAGGCATCATGGTGTGTGCGCTCACCACCAAGCCCAGGCAACCGATGAAAATAAAATTGGTTTGACGGCCTACGCCCTGGTTCCATAACTCACGGCCACTGAGGCCTGTCATGATCAGTGTCAGTAGCATCCACAAGCCCACGCTGAGTCTTGCCGCATCGTGTGTGGGCAAAGCTACGGAGAGGGCATGCGTAAAGCCGGTGGCCACCCAGTAAAACAGCGGTGGGGTTTCAAGGGCGGGATGTCCGGCAGAGACCGGTGCAATCCAGTGGCCCTGTGTCCAGCTGGTAGTGCTTAAGAAGGGATGGTCGATCAGGTTCTGAATAATGCTGGCAGATTGCGACTCAAACGGTTTCCATGGCGAGTGACCAATCAGGCCCACGCACAACCAGATGGCACAGAGCAGTATCAGCAAATGCGTTTTGGCGCGCTCGCCTACCTTGGCCCTGGGCGTGGCCATGTTTTCTTGCCAGTCGTGATCGATATAAAACTGCATGTTTGAATTTAGCGGGGGACAAAAACACACATCGAGGCCGCTATCTTAACCCCGAAGTGCCAACAGATAAAAACAAAAAAGGCAGCCATGCTGCCTTTTTGAACCTTGCTGACCGAAATTACATGCCGTATTTTTGGCGGAATTTCTCAACGCGACCAGCGGTATCCACAATCTTCTGTTTACCAGTGTAGAAAGGATGGCACTGTGAACATACTTCGATGTTCAGATCTTTGCCTGTAGTGGAACGGGTTTGGAATTTGTTGCCACAGCTACATGTGACGTTGATTTCCGGGTAATTTGGGTGAATATCAGCTTTCATGCTTTCTCTCTAATCTTTAAGCAGTTGCAGTAAACGCGCGATTATCTATGAAATCGCGCGATTTATCAAGAGCTTGATGATAAATAATTGATTTTATCGATGGCTTAGCCGCGGCGCATGCTATCAAAGAAATCGTTGTTGCTCTTGGTGCCTTTGATTTTGTCCAGCAAGAACTCCATCGCCTCGAGGTCGTCCATAGGGTAGAGCAATTTGCGCAGGACCCAGATTTTCTGCAATACATCCTTGTCCAGCAGTAGTTCTTCGCGGCGGGTACCGGACTTGTTGACGTTGATCGCTGGGTAGGTGCGCTTCTCGGCCATGCGTCTATCCAGATGGATTTCCATGTTGCCGGTGCCCTTGAACTCTTCATAGATCACATCATCCATACGTGAGCCGGTATCGACCAACGCGGTGGCGATAATGGTCAGTGAGCCGCCTTCTTCCACATTACGGGCGGCACCAAAGAAGCGTTTCGGTTTTTGCAGGGCGTTAGCATCTACACCGCCGGTCAGAACCTTGCCGGATGACGGGATCACCGTGTTGTAGGCGCGGGCCAAACGGGTGATGGAGTCCAGCAAAATGACGACATCTTTTTTATGCTCAACCAGGCGCTTGGCTTTTTCCAGCACCATTTCGGCGACTTGAACGTGACGGGTTGCCGGTTCGTCAAAGGTAGACGCCACGACTTCACCACGCACAGAGCGTGTCATTTCGGTCACTTCTTCCGGGCGCTCGTCAATCAGCAGCACAATTAGAATACAGTCGGGGTGGTTAGCCGTGATTGCATGTGCAATGTTTTGCAACATGACGGTTTTACCACTTTTCGGGCTGGCCACCAGCAACGCACGTTGACCTTTGCCGATCGGGGCGATCATGTCGATCACGCGGCTGGTGATGTTTTCTTCGCCACGGATCTCGCGCTCCAGTGTCAGGGGCACGGTTGGAAACAAGGGTGTCAAGTTCTCAAACAGAATCTTGTGCTTGGTGTTCTCAGGCGCTTCGTTGTTAACAACGTCCACCTTGACTAGTGCAAAATAGCGCTCGCCATCCTTGGGGGTGCGTATCTCGCCTTGAATGCTGTCGCCAGTATGCAGGTTAAAACGGCGAATTTGCGATGGCGACACGTAAATGTCATCAGGGCCAGCCAGGTAAGACGTATCTGGTGAGCGCAAAAAGCCGAACCCATCCGGCAATACTTCCAGCGTGCCATCACCAAAAATGCTGTCGCCTTTTTTGGCCTTGTTTTTAAGAATGGCAAATATGAGATCCTGCTTGCGCATTCGGCTCGCATTCTCAATATCGTTGGCAATCGCCATGTCGACCAGCTCGGTCACGGGAAGATGTTTTAGGTCGGATAAGTGCATGAGTAACTCGCTAGACTGAGAAACGTCGGAGAGATTAAAGAGAAAACCCGGTTTCGCAGAAGGGAAACCGGGTGAATGGATTAAATGTTGCTATCGATGAACGCGCTGAGTTGAGACTTGGACAATGCGCCGACTTTGGTCGCTTCGACATTGCCATTTTTGAACAACATCAGGGTCGGGATGCCACGAATGCCATATTTTGGCGGCGTGTTCTGATTGTCATCGATATTCAGTTTTGCCACTTTCAAGCGACCTGCATACTCTTTGCTGATGTCATCCAGAATCGGAGCGATCATCTTACAAGGACCGCACCATTCAGCCCAGTAATCAACCAGTACCGGAATCGTGGATTGCAATACTTCTTGTTCAAAGCTGGCGTCGCTTAAATGGGTAATGTTGTCGCTCATTATTGCCTCGTAAGAATGGTGGAGAATTTAAATCAAATCGTAGA
>CAYTIV010000016.1:0-22974 GCA_964437895.1 uncultured Methylotenera sp. | reverse complement strand
AAATTGCTGGTGGAATTCTGCCGCAGCTACTGTGAGGTCGAACTTCATTGTAGTCTGAGAGCAGTTAGATGAAGCGACTTTCAACGATTATTAATTTCTTGTTGCTAACATTACTTGTGTGGGTGTGCATCAACTATGCCAAACACTCCGTTTTGCTAACGGAGTTTAATCCTTTTTTTGATTTGGTTACCCACCTAGCTAAAGCATTTGTATACCCACAACTCATTCTATCGGCCAATGAAAACTACGCTGACCATACCTACATAAGCCTAGTATATTTTCTGGTCTTTTTGCTTTATCTCAACGTTTTTGGACTTTACGTGATTAAGTCGAGACTCGAGTTGAATAAGCACATCGAGATTTCTAAGTCCCATGAGCTAGCTAGCTTTATTTGGGAGATGGTTTACTCGAAGTCTTACCCGCCAATATATTTTCGGCCCAACAAATCTGGCTATGAACAGCGCAAAGTTGAAAGCTCAGCAATAGAGACTTTTATTGAAGAGGTGATTAAATTAGATCAAACCAAGGTTTATTTTTTAGTCATTTTTACTGTTGGATTTGTTTTAACGCCATTCTTTTGTTTTGAGTCACTTGATGCATCTCCGCACAGGATTCTTAACTTTTGGAACGCTGCTCTCATAATGGTTTATGTCCAATTCAAATTTATATTTGAGATGATTTTTGTTGGTATGAACTGGTTGTATGGCAACAGCCTGAACACCAAAAATTTATAACCAAATTGATGCTCATATGAATGATACAAGCCACCCCAAGCTAAGTGCTGTGCGTACATTTACGATGGCGTTTATATGGTTGATATTGAATGCTATGTTAGTTTTTATTGCCTATTACTTATTTTCTTTTATGTTTGAATCGAATAATTTTTATGGCAAAGGATCAACTGGCATATTTTTAATGCTTGGATATGGTTTCTATAAAGTCCATAAAGTCTTTTTCAAATTTGTTGTGCATCTCGTGGCTGCTTTACGACTGAACTAAAAGTTAGCAGAGGATAGAGATATCCAGATTACGAGCACTTTCATTGGCCCAACAAAAGCGGTTGCCCGATGCTTCAGTCATTCTTAAGAAATATTACGTTTCCACTTGGAATCATTGACTGGGTATTTATCTTTTTTGGGTCACACCGAAGAATCGGTGGTTTCCTTGCTGGCACCGTAGTAATTAAAAACTCAAAACCTGTTTAGAAGGTTTCTGACAAATGACAGGTTTGACTGACTACTTGTAGCGAGCGTTAATTTAAGAGAGAAAATTCCCGTTTATTTTGTTAATCCCCACTTATGTTGCCTTGCAATAATAACAACCTGACCGGAACTTTTAAACGGGCTAGCACTCTCTAGCTTTGAGTGCTAAAATCATTCAAAACCTCTTGTTTAATTTAAGGAGTTTATTATCAACGCTTTGACTTTACCTGTCGTTTCATCGGCTGACAGCCTGGATAAATACCTGCAGACCATCAAGCAGTTTCCAGTCCTCACTGCCGAAGAAGAGTACGGTTATGCTACACGCCTCAAACAGAGTGGGGATTTGGAAGCTGCGCGCGCACTGATTGTGTCGCACCTGCGTCTGGTCGCCAGTATTGCGCGTGGGTATAGCGGTTACGGCTTGCCACAATCCGACCTGATTCAGGAAGGCAATATTGGGTTGATGAAAGCTGTAAAACGCTTTGATCCTGACCGCGGCGTCCGTCTGGTATCGTTTGCCATGCACTGGATCAAAGCTGAGATTCACGAATATATCGTGCGCAACTGGCGCTTGGTAAAAACAGCCACGACCAAGGCACAGCGCAAGTTGTTCTTTAATCTGCGCAGCATGAAGCAGGGTTTTGAAACGCTGAGCCAGGATGAGGTGCAACGCATCGCCACTGAGCTGAATGTCAAACCCGAGGATGTGACCGAGATGGAGTACCGTCTCAACGGTCAGGAAGTCTCGCTGGACGCGCAGGTGGATGATGACGGTGAAGAGGTTTACAGCCCGATTGCCTTTTTGGAAGACGAAGGTCCTGAGCCTTCTACGTTGCTGGAAAACTTGCAGAACGAGCATATGCAGACCGAGGGCTTGAGCCAAGCCTTGGCACAACTGGATGATCGTAGCCGCCGCGTATTGCAGGCGCGCTGGTTGACCGAAGGTGACGCAGCGACCCTGCACGAACTGGCGGCTGAGTTTAGCGTATCGGCTGAGCGTATTCGCCAGATTGAACAAAAGGCGATGCAAAAAATTAAAACCTACATGCTAGAAAGCAAATAAAAAAACGGGTGCCTAGGCACCCGTAATTGTTTTCATGGCGTCTATTTTTAGATGTTCATAGGCCCATCAGGCCGCTTTCACAATCACCTCTTCATGCGTCAAGGCAAACAAAGCGCGTTCTTGCAGTTGGTCTAACTCGGCCAGTTGCTGACGGATAGATAACTCGACCTGCTCCAGATCGGCGATGCGCTCTTCCAGCGTATCTGTCGCCTGATAAATCCGCTTGATGCTCTCTACACGACGCTTGAGCTGCACGTGATGCTCACGCATCTGGCTCTCCATCGGCGCGATCACAGCCTTTAACCAGCTTTCAGTATCACGGTTGGCAGCTTCGTATTCTAGAATCACATGGCTGGCCAGGGTTTCAAAAAACTTGCTGGTCAGCGTCAGCTTTTCATGGGCAATCATGTTGAAGGTGGTGTTGAACTGGTCGCGGTAGATGGCCTCTAGCTTGTTGAGCGCCTTGAGATAGCGCGAGGTAGAGAATGGCGGAGGTGTCTTTTGCAGCAGACCATGCTCTTTGGAAAACTTCTCGTACATGGCTTCCATCATTTTTTTGATTTCGTGCACGTGCACATCGGCATCCATCATGCGACGCTTGAGATCGCTAAAAAAGTCATCCATGGCCTGACGCATGGTTTTGGTGAATGCCGCTTTCATCATGGTGTCGCGGGTCTCACGTACTTTTTGCTTCAAGGCAGGCATACCCAGATGATGGAACAACTGGTTGGACTGTACGGAGAACACACTGCGCAAGGCCTGATAGCGCTGTAAGCCGACTTCAAAATTGACTTTATCCTGCTTAACCTTGCGCATCATCTGCGCAATCACATCTTCGTTTTTACCTTGCAGACAACGCAGCTCATCCGCCTGATCCATCACACTTTGCAAGCGGGTTTCGAGGGTGTCGCGAGTTTGCTGCACCATATCCTCGATTTCACCCTGTATGCTTTCGCGCACGATTTCCTGCTTGGCGGGAATCAGTTCGTCTGACAGGTTTTTTTCTAGTTGCAACAGACGGCTCTTCTGTAACAGCAAGGCATCGCCTTTAACCTTGGCCAACAGCCCTTTTTGCGCAGAGGTTGGAAGTATCTGCTCACGCGGCAAACCCAGCAGCTCTGCCGTGCTTTGCAGCTGGCGATAGAGCTCGGTCTCGACCTCATCATCGGTTTTGAGAGGATCCCATAAACCGTCGATTTTGTTCAGTACGGCCAGACGGCCTTTTTGTTTCCAGCGCGCACCACTAATGTAGCGACGCCAGACTTCCATCTCGGACTTGGTGACACCGGTATCGGCGCCCAGGATAAACAGCACTGCATGCGCATTTGGCAGCATGCTCATGGTCAGCTCTGGCTCGGCGCCAATCGCATTCAGGCCAGGGGTATCCAAAATCACCAAACCCTGCTTGAGCAAGGGGTGTGGAAAGTTGATAACCGCATAGCGCCAGCATGGAATCTCCAGCAGGCCATCATGGCCAATCAACATGGCATCATCGGGTTGTTCGGGGTGATAGAGGCCGAGTGACTGCGCCTCTTCTACGGTCACGCGGCGGGTGCGGCTGACCTCTTTAAACGCCTCGACCATGCTCTCGCGCGAATGGGCGTCAAACTCGACGGACGACCACGCCTGTGGCATGCGGCGGTATTCGCTGATAGACACCTGATGGGTGCTGGTCTCAATGGGCAACAATGACAGGCTGACCGGCTTGCCAGCATCGTAGCGCAGCTCGGTAGGACACATCGTGGTGCGGCCGGCGCCAGAAGGCAGCAGGCGGTGGCCGTAGCCAGAAAAGAAAATCGCGTTAATGAGCTCCGATTTGCCGCGCGAAAACTCGGCGACAAAGGCGACATTCAGTTTATCTTCACGCAAACGGTTTAGCTGTTGCTGTATCCGCTCTTCTATTTGCACATCGCTGAGCTGTTTATCAGCCAACCAGCGCCGATACTCCCCCAAAACATCAGCAATCGATTGACGCCATCGCGTGTACAAATCAAATTGTTGTGCCAGTCTGTTATTTTCCATAGGACCTGCTTAAGAATTGTTAGGTAACCTATTCATGATGGTTTGTTTTTTTTAGTAATCTATCATGAAATAATAAAAGTTCAAATAAATCATGCAGGTATAGCCATTAATTCACAAATAAAATGAATTATCAACCCTAAGATGCAACACGGACTATCCATGCGCGGCCTGCAGGCATCTGCTATCATGCCTGTAACTCTAGTTATCGACCACATTTACGATTTTCTTCAATGTTATGAGCGGTCTGCACCCTGATAGTCCCATCCCTACCCTGATTCAGTTGCATCAGGGCTCCCATCTGCTGGAAATTCATTTTGACAACCATACCGAGTGCATGTTGTCCTGCGAGTTTCTGCGCGTTTACTCCCCTTCTGCTGAGGTGCGCGGCCACGGCGCCGGGCAAGAAGTGCTGCAGCTGGACAAGGAAAACGTCAACATCAGCGGCATTGAACCCGTGGGCCGTTATGCCATCAAACTGATTTTTGATGACGGTCATGATACGGGTCTCTATTCATGGGATTATCTGTATTATCTGGCGCAACATTATGAAAGCCTGTGGCAGGACTACATCCACAAATTGTCCATCGCCGGCCATACCCGCAAGGAACCACAACATGCAGCAAAACACTGACCAAACCAAAACCACCCACTTTGGCTTTGATACCGTGGCCGAAGCCGACAAACAGAAAAAAGTCGGCGAGGTGTTTCACTCTGTCGCCCAAAAGTACGACATCATGAACGATGTTATGTCCGCAGGGTTGCACCGCCTGTGGAAACGCTTTGCCGTAGATGTCAGCGGCGTTGGCCCTGGCGACAAGGTGCTGGATATTGCTGGGGGAAGTGGCGATTTGTCTCGCCTGTTTGCCAAAAAAGTCGGTACGCAGTCTGCCGTGAATCCGGGTACCGTGATTCTTACTGATATCAATGCCTCTATGCTGGGCGTGGGACGCGACCGCATGATTGATGCCGGCCTGAGCATCCCCGCGACCCAGTGCAATGCCGAAGTGCTGCCGTTTGCCGACGAAACCTTTGACTGTGTCATCGTGGCTTTTGGGTTGCGTAACATGACCCACAAGGATGTCGCGTTGCGTGAAATGCAGCGTGTGCTCAAGCCAGGTGGCCGCCTGCTGGTGCTGGAGTTCTCTAAAGTGTGGCAGCCGCTAGAAAAGCTGTACGACACCTACTCCTTTAAGCTGTTGCCCAAGTTTGGTAAATGGATCGCCGGCGACGAGCCCAGCTATCGTTATCTGGCGGAAAGCATACGCATGCACCCCGACCAGGAGACCTTAAAACAGATGATGCAGACGGCCGGTTTTGCCAAGGTGGATTATTACAATCTGACCGCCGGGGTCGTGGCGCTGCACAAAGGGGTCAAGCTGTAATCCATGTTTAAACCTCTGATTCAATTTGTGCTGCAGCACCTGATGCAGCAAAACAGCTGGACCGCGCCCCTGCTGCAGCCCTATGCGCATAAAACCCTGCGCCTGGACTTTAAGGTCGCACAGGCGACCCTCACCATCCTCAACTCCGGTGAGCTGGCCGTCGCCGGCGATACCGCCGAGGCAGACGCCACCATACATCTGCCGCCTAGCCTCGCCATGCGCTTGTTACGCCAAGATCCGCTAGCACAGAGCCTGATCAAGATTGAGGGTGACGCGGCCCTAGGCATAGAGGTCGGCAAGATTCTCTCGGCCGTGCGATGGGACGTTGAGGAAGACCTCAGCAAAGTGGTGGGCGATATTGCGGCCTACCAGATCGTGCAGATCGGCCAGCAAAAATGGCAGCGCTGGCAGTCACAGGCCACGACACTCGGTGAGATGCTGGCTGAATACTGGCAGGAAGAGCAGCCCATGCTGGCCAAAAAGACCCATATCGAACAATTTAACCGGGCCGTAGACCAGTTACGCGAGGACGCAGACCGCCTGCAACAACGTGTGGACAGGCTACGCCAGGCGACACAGGCAGAAAGTCAGTAACAATGCATTGGTTACGTTTTTTCCACATTATCGGTGTACTGGTCTGGTACCGGCTGGATATCTTCTTGGTGGGTGCGCAGCGGCCACGCTGGATACAGCGTATCTTGAATCTGCTGTTGTTCTGGCGCAAGGCCCCCGGTCAGCGCGCCGTGCGCCTGCGCTTAGCACTAGAAACGTTGGGGCCAATCTTCGTCAAGTTCGGTCAGATGCTGTCTACCCGTCGCGACTTGCTGCCACCAGATGTGGCAGATGAACTGACTAAGCTGCAAGACCAAGTGCCGCCATTTGACTACGCCCAAGTGGAAGCCACGATACAAGCGGCTTTTGGGGCTGCCATCAACAGCGTCTATGCCGAATTCAGCGCCACCCCTGTGGCCAGCGCCTCCGTCGCGCAGGTGCACTTTGCTACCTTGCACAGTGGAGAGCAGGTCGCCGTCAAGGTGCTGCGCCCCGGTATTGCCGATATCGTACGCCGTGATATCGCGCTATTACGCACCTTGGCGTGGTGGGTCAAAACCCTGTCTGCCGAAGGCCGCCGCCTCAAGCCTGAAGAAATGGTAGACGAGTTTGCCCGCCATACCGAGCACGAGTTGGACCTCACGCTCGAAGCGGCACAGTGCGCGCAACTAGGTCGCAACTTCAGTGACCGTAGGCTACTGGTGCCCAGCGTTTACTGGGACTACTCACACGCCCAGGTCATGACCATGCAACGCATGTTTGGCACCCCCGTGCGCGATACCGCCACCTTACAGGCGCACGGCATCAATCTGACGCAACTGGCGCATGAGGGTGTGGAAATCTTTTTTACCCAGGTGTTTCGTGATGGCTTTTTTCATGCCGATATGCACCCTGGTAACATTCAGGTGGTCACCAGCGGGCCGGACAAGGGCAAATTCATCGCCTTGGATTTTGGCATCATGGGTAGCCTGAGTGCGACCGATCAATACTATTTGGCACGTAACTTTCTCGCCTTTTTTAACCGCGACTACCGTGATGTCGCAGTAGCGCACATCGAATCAGGCTGGGTGCCAGCAGACACCAATGTTGAAGCGCTAGAGACTGCGGTCCGCGCCATCTGCGAGCCGATTTTTGAAAAGCCGCTCAAAGATATCTCGTTTGGCCGCACCCTGCTCAGCCTGTTCCAGATGTCACGTCGCTTTGGCGTCAACATTCAGCCCCAGCTCATCATGCTGCAAAAAACCCTGCTCAACATCGAGGGGCTGGGCCGTGAGCTGGATCCTAATATTGACCTCTGGCTCAGTGCCAAGCCATTTCTCAAACGCTGGATGAGTGAACAGATGGGCTGGCGCAGCCTGCTCAAATCTGCCAAGCGCGAACTGCCTTACATGCTTACCCACGCTGCAGAAATGCCCCGTCTGTTCGAGCAGTATTTGCGCCAGCAGACGACCATGGCGCAGCAACAGCATCGCATGGAAGACCTGATACACGCACAGCACCGCCAGACGACCTGGCAGAAATGGGCGACCACCGCCATCATCGTGCTGGTATTGTTACAATTTGCAAGTCTGTTCCTGTTGTTTAATCATTAAGGAGATCCTGATGCAAGCTGCAACAAAATGGTTGGCCACCCTGCTCCTATTACTGCCTGTAGCAGCCCATGCCGCAGACCTAGGTGGCCTTTGGCAAACCACCGATGACAACACAGGCAAGCCGCGCTCGCTGGTCAGAATTGTGGAATCTGCGGGTGAATACAGCGCCATCGTTGAGAAAGGCCTGCTGGCCACCGACACCGGCGATGCGGTCTGCGACAAATGTACTGACGAGCGTAAAGGCCAGAAAATCATAGGCATGACCATCGCCAAACATCTGAAACGCACTGGCAGCGGCAATGTCTACGAAAACGGCGAGATTCTCGACCCCGAGAATGGCAAAACCTACCGCTGCAAAATGACTCTGAGCCCAAATGGCAGTGAGCTGGAAGTACGTGGCTTCATAGGCTTTTCACTGCTGGGTCGCTCCCAGATGTGGAAACGCATCGAGTAAATGTGCAAAATGGTACAAAGGCCTGATTTTCAGGCTTTTTTTAACGGGCGAATCGCCGCCAAGCACCTGTTTGGGGGCGATTTTGTTTTAAAATCGGCGGTTTGTAAAAGCTCAAAGGATAACGCGCTGTGCTGATCTGGTTCGTCATTGCATATTTACTGGTTTCCATCGGTATCGGCCTGATGGCAGCCCGTAATGTGCACAGCACCAAAGACTACGCGATAGCCGGCCGCCACCTGCCGTTGCCGGTGGTCATGGCGACGGTGTTTGCCACCTGGTTTGGCGCAGAAGCGGTGTTTGGTGTCTCGGCCACCTTTGTGCGTGAAGGTCTCACCGGGGTAGCCGCCGATCCGTTCGGCTCCAGCATGTGTTTGATGCTGGCCGGTCTGTTTTTTTCCAGCCGCCTGTACAAACTCAATCTGCTCACGCTGGGCGACTTTTATCGCATGCGCTATAACCGCGCAGTCGAAGTGTTGACCACGATAGCCATCGTCATTTCTTATATGGGCTGGGTGGCCGCACAGATCAAGGCGCTAGGCCTGATTTTCAACCTGATCAGCGCCGGGGCCATTTCGGAACAGACCGGGATGATTGTGGGCACCGCCATCGTGCTGACCTATACCACCCTGGGCGGCATGCTGTCTGTGGCCGTGCTCGATTTCGTGCAAATGATCGTTGTCATCGGTGGGCTGTTATACATCGCCAGCATCGTGTCTGGCCAAACTGGCGGGGTGGCCCCCGTGATTGAACATGCCCGCCAGGCGGGCAAGCTGCATTTCTTTCCGCAAGCGGCAGACTGGCATGTGTGGCTGACTTTTCTCGGTGGCTGGCTGACCATGATGTTGGGCTCCATTCCGCAGCAAGATGTGTTTCAACGTATCACCTCGGCCAAAACGGCCCGCATTGCGCTATGGGGATCTTTTCTCGGCGCCAGCATTTACTTCTGCTTTACCTTTGTACCCATGTTCATTGCTTATGCGGCCACCCTGATCGACCCGGTGACATTTGGCACGCTGGTCAACACCGACTCGCAACGCGTCTTGCCCACCTTGGTACTCACACATACGCCATTACTGGCACAGGCGATTTTCTTTGGCGCCGTCTTGTCAGCCATCATGAGTTGCTCGTCAGCCACGTTGCTGGCGCCCTCGGTCACCTTCGCCGAAAACGTGGTCAAAGGCTTTATGCCGCACATCAATGACCATGCCTTTTTGCGTGTGATGCGCCTGTGCTTAGTGGGGTTTGCCGCTATGGTGCTGTTTTACGCCCTGCACTCAGACCTGTCTATTTTTGGCATGGTAGAGAGCGCCTACAAGGTCACGCTGGCCGGCGCGTTTGTGCCGCTGTTTTTTGGCGCCTTCTGGAAACGTTCCACGAGCCAAGGCGCACTGGCCGCCATCATTTTCGGCATTGCCAGCTGGGTGCTGATTGAGGTGCTGGCTGGCGAGCAAAGCCCGGTGCCAGCACAACTGGCCGGTCTGTGTGTGAGTGCACTAGCCATGATCATCGGCTCATTATTGCCACAAAAAATCGGCGGCACACCGCACACGGCGGCGGGCTACCTGCATGAGCACGCGGCACGCCAACACCCACACTAAGGGGCGGCATGCCGTCAGGCAACAGTCGAATACCTCTTTAAAACACAGGTTATTCAGGCAAACAACGCGGATTTGGATGGATGATAATATGTCCTCCTCCTTATCCGTGCAGGCGTCACGCATTCCATGGTTGTTAACAAGCGTTTTTATACTTTGCTGCTCAGTGGCATTGTCCTCAGCGGCTTTATCGCGACCAGCCTCATCGGCTACTTTGTCGCCAAAGACTCACTGACCGATCGCCTGCAGCAGGAAATGTTGCCACTCACCAGTGACAACATCTACTCTGAAATTCAGCGTGACCTGCTGCAACCTCTGCTGATCTCATCCCTGATGGCCAATGATGTATTCGTCTTTGACTGGATCAACAATGGCGAACAGAATCCGCAAAAGATGAGCAGCTATCTGGCGCAGATTCAAAAAAAATATAACACCATCACCGCCTTCTTCGTCTCTGAGCGCTCCGGCAACTATTACCACCCCAATGGCGTGTTAAAAAAGGTATCCGCAGACCATCCGGAGGACCAGTGGTACTTTACGGCCAAGCAATCCCCCACCCCGTATGTGATTAATATTGACCGTGACACGGCAGACAACAAACGCCTCAGCATCTTTGTGAACTACCGTATTGAAGACAAATCCGGCAACTTCATTGGCGTCATCGGCGTCGGACTCTCCTTGCAAACCGTGGTCGAGTTGATCGAAAACTATCAAAAACGCTATGGCCGCGAAATCTACTTCGTCAACCGTCAGGGCGAGGTGATGCTGCACAGCAGCCATTACCGTCCACACACGCAACAACAAAAAACGGCCGGGCTGGGCCAGGCCTTTGTCAAGGTGCTGACCTCCCCCAGCGCATCCCTGTCACTCAAAACCGAGCATGGCAACATGCTGTATCTCAACAGCCGACTGGTGCCTGAATTTGATTGGTACCTGATTGTGGAACAGCTCGATGACCCGAGCTCGGCGCGCATCGAACATGCGTTTGTCATCAACCTGTTGCTGGCACTGACGATTAGCGCCATCGTGCTTGGGCTGGCCCATGTCGCGGTGCGTGGCTATCACGACAAGCTTGAAACCATGGCGACGCAGGACAAGCTGACCGGCGTCACCAGCCGGCAGGTGTTCGAGTTTTATTTCAGGCAGGCGGTCGCGCGCAGCAAGCGCCGTGATGAAGCGCTGTCTCTGGTGCTGATTGATATTGATCTGTTCAAGCATATCAACGATGCACACGGTCACCAGGCCGGAGATCGGGTGCTGGCGCGCGTCGCCCAGCTGATCAAATCCCATGTGCGAGAAGAGGACGTGGTGTGCCGCTGGGGTGGAGAAGAGTTTCTGATTCTGCTGTCAGGCTGCAATCTGGCGCACGCCAGAGACATTACCGAGCTGATACGTTCTGCCTTAGCCGGTGTGCAATTTCACTTCAATAACCAGATGGTGCAGATCACCGTGAGTGCTGGCTTGGCCGAAATGCAACCAGAGGAATCGCTGGGGCAGATGGTGGAGCGCGCCGACCATCACCTGTATGCCGCCAAGCATGCGGGCCGCAACTGCATCAAGCCAGATACAGAAGACGAGGCCACGGCAGGCTAGGCCACGAAAAAAAGGCTTATTACGCAGCTTTAGGCACAGGCTGGCAGTGCGGGCAGTAAAAGGTCGAGCGCTGCCCCAGGCGGATGCAGCGTATGGGCTGGCTGCATAACCGGCAGGGCTCGCCGGTACGGCCATACACGTGATAGGTCTGCTGAAAATAGCCCGGATTGCCATCTGCGCCAAAAAAGTCGCGCAGGCTACTACCACCTGCTTCTAGGGCCGCCTGCAAGGTCTGCTTGATCTCATCCACCAAGCGCGCACACTCTGCCTGCGTTAACGCTTTGGCCGGGGTTTCCGGGTGTATGCGCGCCCTGAACAAAGACTCGCTGGCGTAAATATTCCCTACCCCCACCACCAAATGCGCATCCATGATCGTGGTCTTGATCGCGGCACTGCGTGTGCGGATATGCTCAAACAGATAGTGGGCATCAAATCCGGGCTCCAGTGGCTCTGGGCCCAAGCTGCTCAGTAAAGGATGCGGCAATGGCGCGCCATCTGGCCCCGCAGCCAGCCAAAGTACTGCCCCAAAACGTCTAGGATCGCGCAGGCGAATCACACGGCCATCGTCAAACTGGATATCCACATGGTCATGCTTCTCAGCGGGAAAAGCACGCTCAAGCAAACAGAGACGGCCTGACATGCCAAGGTGCAGTAACAGCACGCCTTCTGTATGGGTGTGGCCAATGTCGGCCAGGATATATTTGGCGCGGCGACGCAGATTGAGTATACGGCGGCCTTGCAAATGCTGGGGAAGGTCTGCGGGAATTGGCCAACGCAAGCCGTGATGGCGGATGGTCACTTGCGCGATCTGCGCGCCTTCTACAGGCAGCAGACCACGCCGCGTGACCTCAACCTCTGGCAGTTCTGGCATGTTACTTGGGAATATTGACCGGCGGGTTCACCATGGTAAAGCCGATGTCATTGCTAAAGTGGTAAATGATGCCTTCATCAGGACGTGCCAGCAGGTACTCTGGCGATTCCTGCATCTTGTCAAAATGCACTTTTTTGCCATTGCGCAGCAGCACCTCAAACGAGGGGTAGCTCTGTTTGCGGTCTGGCGTATAAAACTCCACAGACAGCGCCTGTGATTGCACCCAGCTAAAGTCCATCCACTCGTTCAAATCGTTCTGCGTCGGTTTGGCTTTGGCCTCATTGGTGGTCCACTTTCCATCGGCTGACAACGCCACACGCAGTGCATTTTCTTCCCACTGCTCAAGGTGCGCCAGATCAAACCCGGCCAGTTGCTTGCGCTCCGCTGGCGTCAGCGGGGCTTTGTCTACCATCTCAATCGGCTGCGTGCTGGCCGCCTCTCCGTATTGGCCCGGCAACAGATACACCTGACCGGCGTACCCCACATACTGCTCTTCAGTCACCGGGTTGAAAGTACCAAAGGTAAATATCTGGTCGCCCTTAGCACCGCTCAGGGTCAGTTTGAGCACCGGCTGATCCAGACCATATTTGGCGGCATCTTGCAGCGGTAATCGGGTGGCCGTGGTGGCCGCGATAATGGAAAGAATACGGTGTACAGAGGCCTGATCAGCACGCGCAGCATAAGGCTTGCGCATCATCCAGTAGCCTTCCTGACGTTCAAACACAGTGGGGGCTTTGGCAGGAAACTCCGCCTTGACTGCATTAAAGTCGGCCATCTTGAGGCTGGACACCTCAAACTTGCCAGCCGCGGCCTCTTGTTTCGGTTGCAGATGCAAGAACACGGCAATGCCCACCACGACCGCCAACAACAACAAGTTCAACAACCATCTTTTTTTCATAATACTTCTCCGCCAGACGCGCGCTGAGGCATCAAGCCTTACGGCGCTTCCACCACAGGAACAACCCTGCGACAAACAGGCTAACCGGGATGAAATACTGGAACGCATGGAACACACTCCAGGCCACCAGGCGCCCTTGGTCATTAGCCGGAATCGTCACGTTGATGTCCTTAAGTGGCATCGGCTGGATGGTAATCAAACGATCATCACCGGCCAACCAGTTGATGATGTTAATGCCCAGATCGAGGTTGCCGCCATTGGTGATAAAGGTATTGGCCAAAAAGTTGGCGTTACCGATGACCACGACACGCTGCCCCTTCTTGCCATAAGTACGCTCCAGCGCCACACCGACGTTGATCGGGCCGGCTTTATCCTTGCCCTGATCAAAACGCACTTTGAGGTTTTGCGCACCTGCCGGAATCTTGTCTGACTCCAGCCAGCCATTGGGGGCCACATCAATCAGTCGGCCCACTTTCCAGCCCAGATCATCAGACGCTTGACCATCGATCTGGTGCGCCTCTGGGAATACCGTGCGCAGCATGAAATTACGGGTGATGACATGGTCACCATACAGGCTAGCAAATGCCATTTTGGGATCCGCGCCATATTGCTCGGCTGCACGGTCTACCACGATGCCAGGAGACACCTTGATACCCAAATACTCAGCCACTTCCTGCAGACCATGCAGATTGTCATCATCCAGCAGCCACAACACATTGCCACCGGCTTCAATATAAGCTTTGATCTTTTTGGCTTCTACGCCACTGATATCCACTTGCGGCGCAGCAATCACCAGCATGGCACCATTCGCAGGCACGGCTTGTGCAATCGTCAGGTCAGGGTTAGCAAACTTGAAGCCCTTGCTTTCCAGCTGTTTGCCAAACTCACCAAGATCGTGGTTTTTCAGGCCTTGTAGCAGACGCTCGCCATGGCCATCCAGATACATGACGGGCTGGTTATTCGTGCGTGACAAACGCACCAGCAAGTTGGTCATCTCCTGCTCAGCAAACGGTGGCGTCACGTGCTCGCTGCGTTTGTTATATTCGACGATGGTCTCGCCATCGACCTTGACCCCAGCTTCCTGCGCCAGTTTAGGCTCTTCAGACGGGTTCACAAACTTGATAAAAACGTTCTTTTTTTCGCGCTGATAACGCGCAACGAAATCCAGCATGCCCTTACGGAAAGTGTCGCCGTTATTGGCGTCGTCATTGGTGGCGTACACCGTGATATTGATATCGCCCTCCATCTGCTTGAGCACATTGACGCTGCCCTGGGTCAGGATATTGCGGTTGGCCTGGGTAATGTCCTTGGCCCAGCGATACTGGCTAGACAAATAGCCCAGCATGACCACCAGCGCCAAAAATACCAGCACGAACATCCAGTTTTGTGCCAACAGTTGCCATCTAAATTTACGGTTAATTTTCATAATGCCATCAACTCAAAAACAAGCTCGCGTTTAACCGCGCAAACGATCTGCATCCAGACGACGAATCGTCAGGGTTATAAAGGTCAGAATAAACAAGCCAAAATAGGCCAGGTCAGCCGTATCGATCAGGCCACCGCCAAAAGACTGGAAATGGCGCATCAGGGAGAACTTAAGCATGGTGCTAGTCGGGTCACCGGCAAAAAAGCGGTCAAGAATCATTAGCACGAACAAGGCGATAAAGCTCAGAATACCGGCAATGATGGGCTGTGCAGTCAGGCTGGAGAAATACAGCCCTAGGGCGGCAAAGCTGGACACCAGCAGCAGCAAGCCCAGTGAGTTGGCAAAAATATAGCCAAAGTCGATATCTGCCCAGATATTGAGGGTAGACAGCATGGCGGCAATGTACACCACCAAGATGCTCAGAAACACCACCAGACCCAAAAACTTGCCCATCACGATTTCGCTGATGGACAGCGGCGCACTGAACAGGAACGGCAGGGTCTGGCTACGGCGCTCTTCAGAGATCAGACGCATGGACAGTAACGGCACCGCAAACAACATGATAAACGAAGCGAGACCATACACGGTTTGGCCGACAAACTGTGTGACGCCAATACGCTCTGCCGGACGGATGGAACCGGACATCACCTCGAAGTAATTATTGACGCCGTTCAGGTAATAAGTCCCGAATGAAAAAGTCAACAACGCCAGAATGATCCATCCCATCGGGGAGGCAAACATGCTCTTCAGTTCTTTTCTTGCAATATTCAACATACTTAACTCTTTCGTATCCGCTTAAGCCGCCTGCGCATCGTCTGTGCCGGCGCTCTCGTGATAGGTCAACTGTACAAACACATCTTCCAGACTGGTTTGGTCAGGGGCAATATGATACAGGCCCCAGCCCTGTTGCACAGCCGCTCGTACAATCGCTTCATGCGGCTGCGTGCCTTCCTGAAAGCGAATGCGCCACATATCGTCTGCCGGCTCCACTTCGGCCACGCCGGCAATCGCCATCAGCTGTGCGGCCTCTGGGGCGTTACGCAAGCCCACCAGCAACTTGTTACCAATACGCTGCTGCTTGAGCACATCAATGCCGCCGTTAAACACCAGCTTGCCTTTATCAATGATCTGCACGTGATCACACACCATCTCCACCTCAGGCAGAATATGGGTAGACACAATCACGCTATGCGCTTGGCCAATCTCTTTGATCAAGGCACGAATATCCCGAATCTGGATAGGATCCAGACCGACGGTGGGCTCATCCAGAATCACCACCATAGGGTTGTGGATGATGGCCTGCGCAATGCCCACACGCTGCTGATAGCCATTGGACAAGTTCTCGATCAGACGCTTGCTCATATGGCTGAGGCCGCAACGCTCTTTGGCGTGCTCTACCGCTTTTTTGATATGTTTGCCGGAGACGTTATGCAAACGGGCGGCGATGGTCAGATACTCATCCACCGTAAACTCTTTGTACAGCGGGCGCATTTCCGGCAGATATCCGATCAAGGCTTTTGCCTCTTTCGGGTTTTCGATCATGTCGATACCACAGATCTTGACGCTACCGGCACTGGGCGCCAGATTCCCGGTCAGCATTTTCATGGTGGTGGATTTGCCAGCGCCGTTAGGCCCAAGAAAACCTAGCACCTGCCCTTGCTGCAAACTAAAGGTCACATCACTGACGGCTGCCCGCCCACCATACAAACGGGTCAACTCGATTGCTTCAACTGTCAAATTTGCCATGATTTATCACACACCTGCTACGAATAGGGACCACAATCCTCGCTCGCTGAACCATCGCCAGCCAGCAAATCCCTAGACAAAGATTTCATCAAAAAGTTATAGTGCTGTACATGGCGTTTTAGCCTTTGCCAAAGCGCCAATTACAATTCAGTTACAAATCGCACATTATGGATGAACTTGCTGCAACTGTCACGGACTAAACACAAAAATCAACCTTGCAAAGCAACGCTGACACCTACCGTGAAACGGTTCACCCACAGACCCATTAAAACAGGAATCCAGTATGTCCAACACCAGCCGCTCCAAGCTTAAACCATTCACGCTACATCGTCCGGCGTTGGCGCTTTGGCTGGCTTTACTGACACCCCCGGCCTGGTCGGCGAGCGCGAGTCCTAGCATTAGCGCACCCACAGCCGAGTTTGTCTACAAATACTTGTTGGGCGAAGTCGCGGCACAACGCGGTGAATTTGTGCTGGCCGGACAACTGTTCTTAGACCTAGCGAAACAAACGCGCGATCCGCTGTTGGCCGAACGCGCGACGCAGGCCGCTTCGATGGCCCGCATGCCACAACTGGCCTTACCTTCCGCTGAATTATGGGCTGAACTGGCACCAGAATCGATCCCGGCAGCACAAACTGCCAGCCAATTGTTGATTGCCAACGGTAACTTGCAAAAGGCGACGCCGCAAATCCAGAAAGTGCTGGCGAATGAAAGCATTCGCGCCAACGCCTTTATGGAATTGAATAGCCTGATGGTGCGCGTGACCGATAAAAACAGCGTACTGCAGACCATACAGCAACTGGCCAAGCCTTACCCAAAACTGCCGGAAGCCCACTTTGCCATTTCGCAGGCAGCCTACTTTGCCCGCAACGAAAGCCTGATGGAAGCAGAACTGAAAGAAGCCTCCAAACTGCGCCCAGGCTGGGAACCGCCAGCACAGATCCGCGGACAGATGCTGAGCGAGCGCGACCCGCAAGCCGGCATTGCTTTTTACAGAGACTTTTTAAAAACCAACCCGGAAGCCGACCAGATTCGACTGGCGATGGCCCGTACCCTGCTGGTGCAAAAGAATCCCACCGAGGCCAAGGTGGAGTTTTCCAAGTTACTGGATAGACATCAGAACAATCCTGAAATGAATGTGATTGTCGGCCTGCTGGCACTGGATGCCAAAGAGTACAGCTTTGCCGATCGTTACCTGCAACATGCGCTGGACGTGGGGTTTAAAGAACCCAACAAAGTTTACTTCAATCTGGGCCGCTCCGCCGCCGAACAAAAAGACGATAGCCGTGCATTGCAGTGGTTTGACAAGATCGGCGAAGGCGAGCAATTTCTGGCTGGCAGACTGGCCGCCGCCAGCATTATCGCCCGCAGAGATGGCCCCGATGCCGCCATCACCATGCTAGACAATGTTGATGGTTTGACCCCAGAACAACAGGTGGTCATCCTGCAAAATCAGGCACTCTTGCTTAACCAGGCCAAGCGCCCGGACGATGCCTTTAATCTGCTAGAAAAAGCAGCGCAAACCTTTCCTAATAGCCCTGAGCTGCTGTACGACTACGCCCTGAGCGCCGAGCGCAAAGGCAAGTTCGACGCGATGGAGGAAACGCTGACCCGTGTCATCAAGATGAAGCCGGATTTCGCAGCGGCCTACAATGCACTGGGCTACTCTTATGCCGATCGCAACGTCAAACTGATGGAAGCGAAGAGCCTGATTGAAACCGCCACCAAACTGTCGCCGGAAGACCACTACATCATGGATAGCCTGGGCTGGGTGTATTACCGTCTGGGTGACATGACCCATGCGACCGAAGAACTGCGCCGCGCCTACAGCGTCCAACAGGACCCGGAAATCGCAGCGCACCTGGCTGAAGTATTGTGGAAACAGGGACAGCGCAGCGAAGCCCAGCAAATTCTGGACCAGGCACTCTCCAGCAACCCTGACAACGAAGTGCTGCTAGCCACCGCGCAAAAACTGAAATCTGCCCTCTGATGCAGCGCCTGTACTCAGTCATGCGTGCCAGCCCGCGCTGGGGCGTCATGGCGCTCGTTATGCTGCTGTCTAGCTGTGCCAGCGTGGCCCCGGTAGCGACACCGCCCACTGACCAGTTACAGGGGCAAGCACAGCAGCGCATGCAGCGACTACAGCAGGCGCAAGCCTTTTCGCTGGAGGCCAAGCTGGCGGTGCAGTACGCCGGCAAAGGCTATACCGCCCGACTCGAGTGGCAGCATGAGACCGGTGCCGATACCCTGCATATTTACAGCCCACTGGGTCAACAAGTGGCCCTGATAGAGCGCACCGCAGCGTCCGTGACCCTGACCGACCAGAGTGGCAAGCGCCATCAGGCCACCGATGTAGCGGCCCTGACTGAGCGGCTACTAGGCTGGCGATTGCCCTTGTCTGGCCTGAGCCAATGGGTACTGGGCGCAGCGCATGCGCAAACACCGTTTGCAGCGGATTATTTGCCCGAGGGGGTGCCCGCCACGCTGCGTCAAGACCAGTGGCAGATCAGTTATGAGGACTACCGCGCCACACCCTTGCATGGCCAGTTGGAGCAGCTACCTTACACCACCCGCCTGCAGCAGCAGGATGTACGCCTCAAACTGGTGATTCAGCACTGGTAAACGGTGTCCATCGACGCGGGCCCGCACACACTTTGCAGCCTAAAGATTCAGCGTAATCCGTCGATAATGGCACTATGAGCCACAATCAGCATTCCCCTCTTTTCGTTCGTGCCCTGCGCGCTTGCAGCCTATGGCTACTGCTGGCCATGCTACCTGTGTACAGCCAGGCCTCACAATGGTTGTCGATCAAAAAAACCGATAACAACCAGCTGATGATAGACAAGCAATCTCTACTGGAAGAAAAGCCGTACATCAAAGCTTGGGTCAAAGTGGATTACCGCACGCCGCAAAAAAACCCGGAATCCGTAGACCGCGTGTACAACCACGCTAAAGCCTTGTGGTACTTTGATTGCACTACGCGTAAAGCCGCCACCATACAGGTATTTCAGTATGAGGATGAAGAGCTGGTGTACTCTGCCGGCACCACCGCTAAACAAGCCGACTTTATTGAGCCACTGCCAGAATCCGAAGTAGAGGTGGCCCAGCAATACGTTTGCAAATGGCAGACCAAGGAAAAACAACGCCTAGAAGCGGCCGCTAGCCGCGCCGCAAACCCTGTCGTGCCTGCGGTAGCCAAGAGCAAAGACAAACCCGCTGCGCCTGACAGCGTGGCCGAACCTGCCAAAGCCGAAGAAAAGACCCCTGCGGCCAGCAAGTCCCTAGAAGGCAAACCTGCAGAAACCAAGTCCACAGAAGTTAAGCCTGGGGCAAAAGCCGAGGCTGAAGGCAAAGCCGCAGACGGCAAGAACAAAGCCGATAAAGACAAAGCGTCTGCGGCCAGCAAAACCGATAAAGCTGAAGACAGCAAGAGTAAGAATAGCGCCAAAAACAAGGCAGACGACAAGTCCTGGGCCTACAGCGGCGACCACGGTCCCGATAAATGGGGCAGCTTGAATCCCGACTTTGCCGCCTGCAACGCTGGCAGTCAGCAATCGCCGATCAACATCGACAATACCATCACTGCGGCGCTCAAGCCCATCAAGCGCCTGCAAAAGTTTCCACTTAAGAATATTGCCCTCAAGGATCACAGTCTGATTCTGGATGCCGGCAGTGGCAACATGATGGTGCTGGATCAAAAGCCCTATCAGCTTAAATACATCAGCGTGCATGTGCCTGGCGAGCACCAGATCAAGCAGAAATCGTATGCGGCCGAACTGCACATGGTGCATGAGGACAAAGCCGGCCATCGCGTCATTATTGCCGTGATGCTGGAGGAAGGTGCAACGCATCCCAACTTAGAGAAACTGCTGGGCGCGCTGCCCAAAGACAAGGAAACCAGCAAACCGCTGACGATACGCGTGACGCCGGCCGACCTGATGCCCACCAAACCGGCTTACTACCGCTACAGCGGCTCACTGACCGCGCCGCCCTGCACCGAGGGCGTGCAATGGGTCATCATGAAAGAAGCGCTCAAAGTATCCAAGTTCCAGCTGGAGAGTCTGCAACAAGCCCTGGGCGCGCCTAACCAGCGCTCCATCCAAGACAGCCAGGGCCGCATGATCCTAGAGTAAGCCTGCCGCCATCGGCAGGCATGCTTTACAATAGCGGCCATGGAACTGCTTACTTACCCCGCCCCCTGCAAAATCAACCTGTTTCTACATATCACGGGGCGCCGCCACAACGGCTACCACGACCTGCAAACCCTATTTCTGCTGCTAGACCATGGCGATACGCTACATATTGGTCGCCGCGAAGATAGCGCGCTGCATCACTTGAACCCTTTACCCGGTGTGCCCGCAGAAAGCGACCTGTGCATCCGTGCCGCCAGGGCCTTGCAACAGGCCACCGGCTGCACACTGGGGGCAGATATCCGCTGTGATAAAGTCATCCCCATGGGGGGCGGGCTCGGCGGCGGCAGCTCGGACGCAGCCACCGTACTCATGGCACTCAACCAGCAATGGGCGCTCGGCCTTAATCGACAGCAGCTAATGCAGATTGGGCTGACACTGGGCGCCGACGTGCCGGTGTTTATTCATGGCCAGACCGCCTGGGCCGAAGGTGTGGGCGAACAGTTATCCACGGTGACGCTGCCCGCCCCCATGCTGGACCAATACTATGTTGTGCTGACCCCGCATGTAGAGGTGCCGACCGCAAAAATATTTGCACATCAAGCATTGACAAGAGACTCGAAACCATTGAGAATAGCGGACTTTTCAAACGGCGCTAATTCCAGCGCGTTCTGGCAAACAGTCAGAAACGATATGGAAGCCGTCGTTTGCATGCTTTATCCAGAAGTTGCCAACACACTGGCCTGGTTAAACCAATATGGGCAAGCCCGTATGAGTGGATCCGGCGCTTCGGTGTTTGTTGCAGTGGATAGTGCAGAAAAAGCGGATGTACTGATTGCAAATAAACCAGAAAACACTTCAGGTTTTTGGGCAAAAGGGTTAAAATGCCATCCGCTTTATGCTTCGGTTGCAAACAGTGACCAAGCCACACCAAGCGTGTGATTAAGACAAGTTTTTTGGGGAGTCGCCAAGCTGGTTAAGGCACCGGATTTTGATTCCGGCATGCGAAGGTTCGAATCCTTCCTCCTCAGCCAAACATAAGCGTGTAGATTTAACGATTTACACGCTTAAATTTTTTATAGGTTCCGGCCATGTGACTGGAACCAGGTTTCAAGACATCGTCATCGCTAAAAAAGGGTACAACGTTGAGTAACGCCAACATGATGGTATTTACCGGCAATGCCAATCCGGTACTGGCACAAGAAGTGGCCAAGCATTTGGGGATTGAGTTGGGGCGTGCCGATGTCGGCCGTTTCTCTGACGGTGAAATCATGCTGGAACTGCTGGAAAACGTGCGCGGCCGCGATGTGTTCGTACTGCAATCCACCAGCTACCCGACCAATGACAGCCTGATGGAAGTCATGGTCATGGTCGACGCCCTGCGTCGCGCTTCTGCTGGCCGTATTACAGCCGCCATCCCTTACCTGGGTTACTCCCGCCAAGACAGACGTCCACGCTCAGCCCGTGTAGCCATCACCGCCAAGGTGGTCGCCAACATGTTGACCAGCGTGGGTGTGAACCGTCTGCTGACCATGGATTTGCACTCTGATCAGATTCAGGGCTTTTTCGATATCCCGGTAGATAATATTTACGCCACCCCTATCCTGCTCGACGATCTGGTCAAGCAGCAACATGAAAATCTGGTCGTGGTTTCTCCAGATGTAGGTGGTGTGGTGCGTGCCCGTGCGGCGGCCAAACAGCTGAATGCCGACCTGGCCATTATCGACAAGCGTCGTCCTAAAGCCAATGTGGCCAAGGTCATGAACATTATCGGTGAAGTCGAAGGCCGCACCTGCGTCATCATGGATGACATGGTAGATACCGCCAATACATTGTGCGAAGCTGCGGCAGCGCTTAAAGACCGTGGCGCCATCAAAGTGGTGGCCTATGCTACCCACCCAGTATTGTCTGGCGGCGCGGGTGAGCGCATCACCGCTTCGGCACTGGATGAGTTGGTTGTCACCAACACCATCGCCCTCAATGCCGGCGCACAAGCTTGCAGCAAGATTCGCCAGCTGAGTGCGGCGGAGTTGCTGGGTGAAACCATCAAACGCATCAGCCAGGAAGAGTCCGTTTCTTCCTTGTTTATGGATTAATTTTTTGTGCTGCAAGCTGGTCGCGGCTTGCAGTTTTTTAGCGTAGTACCGCCTTCGGGCGTTTTTAGGAGTCTCATATGAGTATCGAAATTAAAGCCGTCAAACGTGACGTTAAAGGTACGGGTGCGAGCCGCCGCCTGCGTCGCGCTGGCAGCGTGCCTGGTGTTATTTACGGTGGCGAGCAAGCCGCTGTGTCTATCGAGCTGGATCACAAAGAGCTGTTCATGCAATTCCGTCATGAAGCTTTCCACGCTTCCATCCTGAGCCTGGTGTTGGATGGCAAAGCTGAAAGCGTTTTGCTGCGTGACTACCAACTGCACCCAGTACGCAACACGATTCAACACATCGATTT
>CAYTIV010000015.1:0-23555 GCA_964437895.1 uncultured Methylotenera sp. | reverse complement strand
GGATTTGGTGCCCATTTCACATGCCTCTCATGGAGAAAAATACAACCTTCATGGCCACGAAGTTTGCCGAAGTTATTGCATTTTGTCCAGCAGAATTCGCAGTTCCGGGCAAATTCAAAGTCTGCAAATTCACCGCAACTTGAAGCAGTTTTGCAGCGAACATGCAGGATTTCGCACATTGTGCGCGGCTAAAAAAGCCAGGGCGTCACTGCTGATTCAAGGCATTTTCCAGCATTTTACGGTTTACACGACCGAAGAACACCTGCTTGACCACCCCTTGCGCAGAGATGACGACGGTATACGGCAAGACCCCTTTATGATTACCCAGTGTCTCGGCCAGAGGCATGCCTTCATTTTCGGCAATCAACAAGGGATAGCTGACCGGGGTGCTTTCAACAAACTCATGCACAGCCGCAGCCTCATCGATCGCCAATCCCAGCACGCCAATCTCAGGGTGGGCCGTCGCCAGAGTGGAGATTTCCGGCATTTCTTCGCGACAGGGTTCACACCAAGTGGCCCAGAAATTGATAATCAGTGGTTTGCCACGGTATTGCGACAGCGGATAAGCTTTACCCGCGTCATCTGACAGCGTGGTGGCCCAGACCGGCGCCAATTCCGTTGCCGATGGCAATGCGGACTCAGTGGCCATAAACTGATGGCGATTCAGATAAAGCCAGCGAAAACCGCTGCCCAGCACCACCATCAACAATACGGTCATTACCAGCTTGGCCACGTTATGCATGGGGCAAGGCCTCCTGCCTTAATTTTAGAGCACGCAGCGTGCGTAAAAACTGCTCGGCATCCTGATAGCCTTTGATCACCGGCTGCTGGCGCTGGCCCTGTGTATCAAAAAATACGATACCGGGTGGGCCAAACAGTGAAAACTGTTTAAGCAATTCGGCATCCTCCGCCAGGTTGTCGGTCACATCCGCCTGTAGCAAAACCACCCCGCGCAACGCAGACTGAACCGCCGCATCACTAAACACAAACTGCTCATACTCCTTACAGGAGACACACCAGTCGGCGTAAAAATCCAGCATGACCGGTTTGCCTTTGGCGGCCTTTAGCTGCTGAGCCAAGGCAGATAGCGATTGCACCCGCGTGAAAGCCAAGGGCGGGCGCTGCGTCGCAGCCGAGGCCGACCACACGCCCTGCAGAGGTTGCAAGGGCGAGCGAGCCCCGGACCAAGCCCCCACCAAGAGCGCAATACCGTAAACCAGCAGCATTACCGCTAAGCCCTTGAACAAACGCTGAGGTGTGCCCGCCGAAGCCGGCAATGGATCGATGGCGCGCAAATAAATGGCGGGCACAATACACAAAGCGGCCCACAACACCAGCTGCAAAGCTACCGGCAGAATCGGGCTGACAATCCAGATAGCAACGCCCAGCATCAGTACCCCAAACAATCTGCGTATGGCATTCATCCACTCGCCCGCCTTAGGCAGCAAGGTGCCCGCCGAAGCTCCGATTAGCAACAGAGGCACGCCCATGCCCAAAGAGAGCGAAAACAGGGCCACCGCGCCCAGCGCCACATCGTGCGTCTGGCTGATATAGAGCAAGGCGCCTGCCAGTGGCGCCGCTACGCAAGGGCTGATGATCAGGGCTGAAATCGCACCCATCAGAAAATCACTGAGTAAATGCCCCCCCGCAAAACGATGACTCCAGTTAAAAAAGTAGTTTTCTACCGCACTGGGCAATTTGAGCTCATAAAAGCCAAACATCGAGAATGACAGCGCCACGAAGATCAGCGCACCGGCAATCAGCGCAGTCGGTGTTTGCAAGGCGCTGCTTAATAGCTGCCCGGACAGCCCGGCGGCGACGCCAGCCAGCGTATAAGTGAGGCACATGCCCAAGGTGTAAGCCAGTGACAGGCTAAACGCTTTACCACGAGACACATGCGCATTTTTACCGACAATAATGCCGGACAGAATGGGAATCATGGGAAACACGCAAGGCGTTAGGGCTAACAGCAATCCCGCACCAAAAAAACCGGCCACAATTTGCCACCAACGCCCTGAGGCTAGCAGCGCGCCGGAGAACTCCTGCGGTGCCTCTGCTTCTATATTTGCCGATGCAGCTGTGGAGGATAGTCCACGACTGACTGCCGGCTGTAAGGTCAGCATTTTGACCTGCGGAGGGTAGCACAGGCCTTTTTCACTGCAGCCCTGGTAGCGCACCTGCACCTGTGTCGGCGCAGTGTTCACAAAGGTCAGCGTAGCGATCGTATCTTGATGAAACACCTGTTGCTGGCCAAAATTGGGATCTGATTTGGTTTCGCCTACAGGCAAGGTCATGCTGGCGTCTTGCGCAGCAGGTTGCAGTAACTGTATGCGCTCGCGATAAAGGTAATGCCCGGGGGCGATGACAAAGCGCACTTGCGCATGCTGCGCATCCACCAAGACGGCCTCGGCCTGAAAGGCCTGATCCACCGGCAAAAACTGTTCGCTGCTATCATCAGTGAACAGTTTGGAAAACTGCGAGGCCGCCTGTACTGGCAGCATGGCTACCAGCAAACAACACAACACGCCCCATTTTTTAAGATTGATTGCGATCAACGCCTGACTCCTGAACTGTTGCTTCTGCCGCCACCCACGCCAGATACGCTGGCAACCCCTCGCTCACATGGATACCTGCAATCTCAGGAAGTTCATAAGGATGCAAGTCAATTAAGCGCGCTTCGCACTGCGCATACGCCTGTCGGGTGGTTTTGATCACCAGCCCGATTTCAGCCGCCTGCTCAACCTGCCCCTGCCAACGATAAATCGAGGTCACCGGACTTGAAATATTGACACATGCCGCCAACTTCTCTGTAACCAGCGTCTGCGCGATATGCTCGGCACATGCCCTGTTCGGCACATGCGTAAACACGATTATAATTTCCTCTTTTGGCGTCATAGGCGCTGACTCACTGACAGGGTGTCTGACATGCGTTTCATCATCATTGCTATTCTACTGGCTTTTCCGTTTCTGGAGATAGCCGTACTGATTGAGCTCAGTCAACGTTATGGTTGGTGGGTACTGGTTTACCTGCTAATCATCGGCTACCTGGGGCTACAACTCATACGCAGTGAAAAAGACCTGATCGCCGCCCGCATGTTTCAGCAGATGGGCACCGGCGGCAATCCGCTTTCCGCCATGCTCTCTACCGCCAGAAACATGTTTGCCGGCGTGCTGTTGCTGATTCCCGGCGTCATCAGCGATCTGATCGCGGTGTTGATACTGCTCATCCCGGCGGCCGGTAGTCGCCCAGATAACGCGGAAGGCCCTTCACGCTATCACGCCAGTGCCAATGATGATGTGATTGAAGGCGAATTTACCGAAGTGCAGGACCGTAAACCTGCCGACAATGTCGTTCCGCTGCCCCGTAAAGACTAACCTCTGAAAAGCCCCGACCTATGAACCGAGTTTTGATTGAAAACAGTGGCCACACGTTTGATGTTCGCCCCAGCCAAACCGTCCTCGAAGCCGCCATCGCGGCGGGCATCAACATGCCGTATGGTTGCCGCAACGGCGCTTGCGGCGCCTGCAAAGGCAAAGTGCTCACCGGCAAGGTCGCGCATGATGACTTTCAGGGCAGCGCACTGAGTGAGGCGGAACAGGCAGCCGGCATGGCGCTGTTCTGTTGCGCGAGGCCGTTTGAGGATCTGGTGATTGAGTGTCGGCAAATCGACATGGTGCAGGGTATCAAACCGCGCATTCTGCCAGTACGCATCCAACATAAAGAGCTGGTCGCTGCGGATGTGATGGTGTTGCATTTGCAACTACCCGCCACCGAACAACTCACTTTTATGGCCGGACAATATATCGAGTTCTTGCTCAAGGATGGCCGTCGTCGTGCCTTTTCGATCGCGAATGCCCCGCATGAAAAAGGGTTGATCGAACTGCACGTGCGTAAAATCGAAGGCGGGCATTTCACTAGCCAGGTCTTTGATGAGATGCCCGTCAAAACCATTTTGCGTATCGAGGCGCCGCTGGGGAGTTTTTACCTGCGTGAACAAAGTGACAAACCCATCATCATGGTCGCCGGCGGCACCGGGTTCGCCCCGGTCAAAGGCATGATAGAGCACATGATCTTCAACCAGATTCAACGACCGCTACACTTATATCGGGGCGCGCGGCAGGTAGAGGATCTGTATATGGATGATCTGTGTCAGCGCTGGGCAACGTTCATGCCAAATGTTGAATACATTCCGGTGATTTCAGAAGGACAGGGTGGGGATGGCTGGGAAGGTCGTCGCGGCCTGGTGCATCAGGCTGTACTGGACGATCATGCGGATCTCAGCGGATTCGAGGTCTATGCCTGTGGCGCGCCGGGCATGATTGAGGCCGCCAAGCAGTCGTTTGCAGCGCAAGGCCTGCCAGAAGAGGCCTTTTACAGCGACGCGTTCACTTTTGCGCCTACATAACGCTCAGGCCGAACGCCCTTTAAACAGCAGGGCGCCCAGCGTCATGTTGTACTAAAACCGCTCGTGTGCGGCCAGATAGCGCCACTGGCCGGGCGGCAATTTAGCCAATGAGATACGGCCGATACGAATGCGTTTGAGGCCCACCACTTTCAACCCCACCAGCTCACACATGCGCCGAATCTGGCGTTTACGACCCTCGCGCAATACAAAACGCAGTTGGTCTTCGTTTTGCCATGAAACCTTGGCCGGTTTCAGTTGAACGCCATCCAAACTCAAGCCATGATTCAACTTGGCCAACCCGTTATTGCTCAGCTCACCCTCAACCCTGACCAGATACTCTTTCTCCGTGCTGGAGTCATCACCAATCAGCTGACGGGCGATACGGCCATCCTGTGTCAGCACCAGCAAACCGGTGGAGTCGATATCCAGTCGGCCAGCAGGCGCTAGGCCATGCAAAAAGCCTTTACGAAACGGTTTTTTAGTCGGGTCTTCGGACCACTGATTTTCGGGTTTAATCAACACCACGGCCGGCTCATAGCCATCTTCAGCCTGACCGCTGACATACCCTACCGGCTTATGCAGCAAAATAGTCACGTTTTCTGCCTGATGTTCTTTGGCATAGGCGCTGATCACAATCTCGGCATCTGGTGTAATACGGGTGCCCAGCGTTTCAATCACCTCACCGTTCACCTTGACCCAACCATTCACAATCCAGTCATCCGCCTCACGACGCGAACATAACCCTCGGTCGGCCATCACTTTAGACAAACGCGGCGACAAATCACTTTCAGTCGCGGCGGGCGGCGCGCGGCGCGGCGCAGGCGGGCGCGCACGGTCAGCCTCTGGACGCCCCTGATCACGTGGGCGGGATCGGCCCGCTGGTGCAGAGCTGGCATCACGTCTACCGCCCTCTGTTCTGCCTGTACGCGGTGGCTTGTCCTGTGCACCTCGATCATTGCGAGGCGCGCGGGCGGGTGCGGGTGCCGCTGACTCAGGGCTGGCTTCGGAACGTGCCGGCTTTTTAACTACAGGCGCCTTACTACGGTCGCGTAACTCGGAGGGGAGCTGTCGCACCGTTTTCTGACGTTTTTGCTCAGTGTTGGCAGGAGATTTGTTGAGTTTGAGTGTAGACAAATTGTCGTCCCACAAATGAATGATGAATAAGGTGCTATTGTAGTTTATTTGGCAGCAGGCAGTCTAAAATTCAGGCTACCCGGCTGTTTACGTGCCGTCTCTGGCATGTAGTGCAAAATACCTTCGGCGCGTTGCAGGTCTGGTTGGCGCGCAATAAACTGCTGTTTCCAAGCCCGGTGCGGATTGCGGATAATGCCTGCTAGCCAGGCCGCCTGCAGCGGATTGAGTTGTGTAGGCGCCAAGTCAAAGTAGTACCGGGCTGCGGCATGTGCGCCACACAAACTGGGGCCCCAGTCCACCGTGTTCAGGTAAAGATTCAGAATTTCGGTTTTGCTCAATGTGCTTTCCAACTGTACGGCGTAAAGCAATTCCTCGATTTTGCGCTTCCAGGTACGCTCACCGTTGGTAAACATGTATTTGACGACTTGCTGGGTGATGGTGCTCCCCCCCACGGCCTTATCGGTGCTTTCTTTGCCAAGCAGTTGTTGCATCTGCGTGATGGCGTAGCCTGGATGATGTCTGAACTCAGCATCTTCAGCGATGATCACCGCCATCGGCAGCCAATGGCCCATCTTGTCATACGTCAGCCATTGCATTTTTTCTGGATGTTTTTGCTCGTCCAACAGAGGGCAGTCATACTTCATGGAAGTCGCACTGGCTTTGCTCACGTCCAGCCCACTGACCCGCAGCTGCGCAATATCGGGTTGTGCACTCCAACTTTGTTTGGGCCAGCGTAAAGTGCCACTGGCCGAGAGCATCCCTGACACCTGCGCCTGCGCAATGGCCATCGAGTGACTGTGCAAAGGGGCCAGCAAATGGGCCAGCGGAGTGGAGGGCAGTTGCCACGCCAGCTTCAAGGCACGCATGGTCACTTTGCCGGAAAAATCAATTTTGAAAGTCTTGCCCGCATACTCTGCCAGCAAATACCCATTTAGTTGCTGGCCATTCAAATTGACCCACAACTCAACCGCATCGAGCATCAATGGCCGGTCACTCACCGATTTGGCCATCAGCCAGCAATGCTGACAATGTACTCGCAAGCCATCTGCATCAAACAATCGGATCTCGCCCTGATGCAGATTGAACTCCTTGTGATCCAACCACCAGCGCCCGGCAGGGGAGGTGGCCAGCATCAGCATGGGCAGTACACGCACCTGGACCCCTTGGCCCACAGGCAGCTTGACCCGCCAGGCCGTTTTGTCAAAAGGTTGCCACACCCAACCCGCGACAGCCAAGACCATGGCCAAGCTGAGCGCCAGACAGGTCACAAGCAGGCGTTTGCACCATCGATTCATGGACATGGGCCTCAGACCAGCAAACGCTCCACGACTTTACCTTGCTCGAAGTGACTTTCGATGATTTCATCGATATCGCTCTCATCAACAAAGGTGTACCAGACGGCATCAGGATAAACCACCATCACCGGCCCGACTTCGCAGCGATCCAGACAACCAGCCCGGTTCACGCGCACCTTGCCGGCACCGGCCAACCCCTGCTGTTTGACTTTCTTTTTCATATGCTCAAACGCGGCCTCTGCGCCTTTGTTCATGCAGCAATCCTCACCGTTTTCACGCTGATTGAGGCAAAAAAATACGTGGTATTGAAAGTGACTCTGTGTCATGGCATGCCTTTTTAAAGCCTATACAGGCCGAAACGTCATTCTGTTGAGAGTTGATCATCCCGGGTAAACGTCCAGGTGCGGGTGATACTTAGCACATCGGTATCCTGGCGAATATCCTCGGTAAATACTGGAAAAGGCGCCGCCAGCTGCACAATACGGCGCGCAGACTCATCCAGCAAGCGGTATCCGGAACTGCGGTGGATGGTAATGTTTTCAATACTCCCATCGGCACGAACCGACACCGTCATTTGCAGCTGACCATACATTTTTTGCGTGCGCGCCGCCTGCGGATAATTCAGATTGCCGACACGCTCAATCTTTTGGCGCCATTGCTCAACATAGTTGGCAAAACGGTACTCGCGCGTTCGTGCGCCAATAAATTGCCGCTTGGGGCGCTTTTCATACTCCTCCTGCTGTTTGGCAATCAACGCTTCCAATTTGGCCATCTCCTGCATGGCAGCCGTCTGCGGTTGCGGCACCACCGGTGTCTGCCCCGAAGCGGGCTGATGCTCCTCGGTGCGCTGCGGCTGTGCTTTAGGTGGTGTTTGCAAAGCTGTGACCGATTGCGTGGACTTGAGTTGCGTCAACAGCGCCTGGGCCTCTTGCTCCAGTTGTGCCACGCGCTGCTTTTCACGACTCAGCGCGGACGCTTGCGGGCTAGCGGCCGTCGCAGAAGGTAATGTCGCCTGTACGGCATGCGGCATGGCCGATTGCATCTGCTGCACGCTGGGTAGCGGACTCTTCATTTGCCGATTTTCATCGGTATTGCCGCCGCGGTCCAGATTGGCTTGCGCCAACGCATCTGCTTTTTCGGGTGCGCTCCGGGTCTTGCTATTCACCAGCATCACCTCGAGTGAGGGAATCTGATCTTTGAACGCTTTGAGTTCGGGCTGAAAATGCAGGGTCAGCAACACGATATGCACGGCCAGCGAAAACCAGAGCGCCAATACCAGTGGCGACTGTTTGCGGAGCACGGCCGGCAAGGTCATGGTGCTGCCTGCTTAGGCCTGCAAGGCCTGCAACAGTTTCTGATGCACACCGCCAAAACCGCCATTACTCATCACCAGCACATGATCACCCGGTTGCGCTTGGGCGGTGACCGCGGCAACCAGCTGGCCTAAATCATCAAACGTCTGTGCTTTGTGCTGTATGGGCGCCAATGCCGCCGCCACATCCCAGCCCAGCTGATTGACATAACAGAACACGCTGTCGGCATCGCGCAAACTCTCTGGCAAGGCGTCTTTCATTACACCCAGCTTCATGGTGTTAGAGCGTGGCTCCAGCACGGCCAAAATGCGTGCCTTGCCCACTTTGGCCCGCAAACCAGCGACGGTGGTGGCGATCGCGGTCGGGTGGTGGGCAAAATCATCGTATACCGTCACCCCTTGCGCAACGCCTTTGACTTCCATGCGGCGTTTCACGTTTTTAAATTCACTCAAGGCCTCAATGGCAATACAAGGGGCCACACCCACATGGCGCGCCGCAGCAATCACCGCCAGTGCATTACTGCGATTATGCTCGCCCAGCAACTCCCAGCTGACGTTGCCTTGACGCTCCCCATTAAAATACACATCAAAACGCCCTTGCGCATCCACATGCTGCACTTGCCAGCCAGCCGCCGTATCGATGCGCTCCAGCGCACTCCAGCAACCTCTGGCTATCACCCGATCCAAGCTTTCTTGCTGATTGGCAACCACCAATCCCTGTTGTGGCACCGTACGCACCAGATGGTGAAATTGTTTTTCAATCGCGGCCAGATCCTCAAAAATATCGGCGTGATCAAATTCAAGATTATTGAGGACTGCGGTACGCGGACGGTAGTGTACAAATTTGGAGCGCTTGTCGAAAAAAGCGGTATCGTATTCATCGGCCTCAATCACAAAAAACGGCGAAACGGACTGCGCATCCTGACGTGGCGTCTGCGGCAAACGGGCAGACACGCCAAAGTTTTCTGGCACGCCGCCAATCAGAAACCCCGGGGCCAGCCCGACATATTCCAGCACCCAGGCTAACATGGAGGAGGTAGTGGTCTTGCCATGTGTGCCCGCCACAGCCAGCACCCATTTGCCATGCAATACGTTTTCTGCCAGCCATTGTGGACCAGAAATATAAGGCAGCCCCTGATTCAGGATTTCCTCCATCAGCGGATTGCCGCGCGCCACAACGTTGCCAATCACATAGATATCTGGCTGCAAACGGGTTTGTGCCGGATCAAACCCTTCTATCAACTCAATACCCTGCGCTTCAAGCTGGGTACTCATCGGCGGATAGACATTGGCATCACAACCGGTGACACGATGCCCGGCTGCCTTAGCCAGTACGGCAATACCGCCCATAAAAGTGCCACAAATACCTAGGATGTGAATATGCATAGACTCTAACCAGAAAGATGAACTCCCGCATTTTACCAAACAACGTCAGGCTGCGCGGCAGCGTTTGCCGTTCAATGCGGAGCAAATAAAGACTGATACTGACGACAGCGGGCAGCGATATCCGCTGCCTGAAAAATGTCGGTAATCACGGCCAACGCATCCGCCCCGGCATGGATGAGGGGCTGGGCATTGGCCAGGGTGATCCCCCCTATACCCACCACAGGCACAGAGAGCGTTTTTTTGGCCTGAGTGAATAGGGACGCGGTTGCGCGGGGCGCATTGGGCTTGGTTGAGGAGGGGTAGCATGCGCCAAAGGCGACATAACTCGCGCCTGCCGCTTGCGCCTGCTCTGCCAGCGCAAACTGGTTGTAACAGGAGGCGCCAACGATTTTTTTGGGGCCTAACTGCTGCCTGGCCGCTGCCACGGCACTGTCATGCTGGCCAACATGCACGCCATCTGCATCCAGTGCCAGCGCCAACGCCAGATGGTCATTAATGATGAAAGGGACTTGCGCTTGACGGCAGAGCGAGAGTAACGCCTCGGCCTGCACAGCACGTAAAGATTCGCTGGCCGTTTTGTGACGGTATTGCACCAGGGAAACCCCTCCGTGCAAGGCCTGAGCAACCTGTGCACACAACTGCGGCGTATCGTCGCAATCCGGCGTGACCAGGTATAAACCCTTAATGCTGAAGCTCACTGGCTTTTTCCTGCACCTCGGACTCACGCGCCCAGAAGAAACGGTCTGGAATAAACTGCCCCATGCCCGGACGGAAGCCGTGACGCAAGGTTTGCCAGGTAAATTCCTGTGCCTCATGCACGGCTTCTTCCATGCTCAGACCATGCGCCAAACAAGCCGTGATGGCACTGGTCAGCGTGCAGCCAGAGCCATGGTAACTACCTGGCAAACGCTCCCAGTGATAGTCCTTGATCAGACCTGGCAGGCCATTTTGCAGCCCATACAGACTGTTGACCACATCCAGTGAGCGCTCATGGGTGCCTGTGATCATCACATACTCACTGCCCATGCCCAGCAGACGCAGGGCACATTCTTCCAGTGTGCTGTGCTTGACCTCATCGCCCTCGTCGTAATAAGCCAAACGGCGCGCTTCAAGGCTGTTAGGGGTAATCAACGTAGCTTGCGGAAACAGTAACTCACACATGGCGGCCTGCATCTCCTCGTTGGAGAGCTCATCGCCGCGGCCAGAGGCCAAGATTGGATCAATGATCAGCGGCACATCTGGGTAATCGGCGACAATTTCGGCAATCACGGCCACGTTTTCAACACTGCCCAGCAAACCCAGCTTGAATGCACTGACAGACACATCCTCCAGAATGGTACGTGCCTGCTCGTTGATCCAGTCTGCATCCAGCGGCATGATGTTTTCCACCCCTACCGTGTCCTGCACCGTAATCCCGGTAATGACAGACAAAGGATAGCAACCGATACTGGCGAGGGCCATGATGTCGGCCTGCACACCCGCTCCGCTACTTGGGTCTGTGGCTGCAAACGTTAATACGGTGGGAGGAGTGTTGGCCATGAGAAATCCTTTGGAGCGGCTGACGGGAATCGAACCCGCGTATCAAGCTTGGGAAGCTGGCGTTCTACCATTGAACTACAGCCGCGAACGAATGACCGCTATTTTACTTGGTGTCGCGACGAATACAAAATATTATTCTGCACAAAAACAAAAGCCGGACAACTGTCCGGCTTTTGTAACTGCCTCAGGCAATTAAATACAATTCGAGCTCACGCCATCTGGCAACTTCACGCCAGAACTCAAGATAGGCGTACTGCCCAAATGATCCTCGTTCACCGGGCAAGCCACAGCATCCAGATCCTCTTCATCACCGGCCGCTGGGTTCAGTGAAACGATGGTCATCGTATTCAACGCCGGGTTGTTAGGCACTAAGCCACCCAAACCTGCATCAGATCTTGGAGAAACATTGAGCAGGGCTGGCGTAGGTGGCAACGGCAAGATGCTCGCTGTGGTCTCACCAGAGGTGTTCTGTAAGACATAATTACCTGCGTCCGCACCACCCAAAGTAATCCCTGAGATAAAGACCGGTTTGCCAGTCCCCACCACTGGGGTATCAAAATTACCCGCGGCTGATGCCACAGTCAGCTGATCACCCGCAAACATGCCATTGAAAGTAGCCGCGCCAGTGTTGAGAGCCGCCACAGTGTTGCCATCGAATACTTTGTCGTTAGCTGTAATGCCTGTTACCAACTCAATAGCGGCTGGCGTAATCTCACCCACATTCCCACTGGCTTGCGGATTATTGAGAGTATAGCCATACACCTGCCTTACAACACCACTGTCTGTAACATTAGTGGTGCTCAACACGGTTAAGGGATTGGTTGTCACGAGCTTATCGATACCTACATTTTTATTGTCATAGGTAGCACTGGTAGGCTGACTCACTTTTATGGAGTCGTGACCAATGCCATTTGCCTCAACATAGAGATCCGAGACATCCAATACATTTGTATTTGAATCATAAGTTTTGGTGACATACCCAGTCTCGTTCATGACGTACAAAGACAGGTTGATATCAGGGGCATATTTAAAAATCACGCCATTACCCGTCCCAAGCAATGAATCACCATAACTTGTTCCATATTGCTTGAAGTTATAGTTATTTCTGATTGCTGAACCTAAGTTACTGGTCAATGGAGAGTCTGCATATACCAGCCAGCGTCCACCACTCCCGGTATAAATACTGTAATCACCGTCATTGGAGTAATTACCCCCAGCCACCAGTGTGGTGTTCAATGAAGCCGCGTTTGAAACGATGTTGCCGGTCTGGAATACATCACCGCCAGCACGCACAAAAATATCTTTAGCCGTGCCATTAACCCCACCATTCAAACCGAAACCCACCTTGACGGTGATTTCCTTCATCTTGACATCGCCCGCCGCAGTCACCAATCTGACTGCACCGGCATTACCTCCCCGCACCGGACCCGTTGCTCCAGAAGCGTTGATGACACCAACGTCTATCCCCGTACCAGCGTTAACCGTAATATCACCCGCATTTGTACCTGCAACGCCTGAGTTAGCCCCCGTACCATTCGTATTCATATCCAGAGCGGTGACACTGCCTTGTAATGCCGAAAGGGTCACATTACCGCCATTGGCATTGCTCGTTCCCTTGGTAGAAATTGTGCCCATATTGAGGCTACCGGTCGTGCTGGTCACGTTTACGCTGCCCGAATTCGCCGCGACAATATTATTACCAGCGCCCGGGGCACCTGCAGCGGTATTGATATTGCCCACTGTAGCAAGCCCAGAGGCTACTAAAATTTCAACGTTTCCGCCATTACCACCTTTGGACTGATTACCTTCACCACCGAATGTGTTAATTGCGCCAGCAGTAAGTCCTGTGCCAGCGTTTATAGTCACTGTACCAGCATCGATGCCCGCATTACCTGCTTGAGACTTAGCACTGCTAGTGTTGATATCACCCACAGAAACATTTCCGTTTAAAGCAGAAATAGTGATATTCGCGCCGCGCGAGTTATTACCGCCTTGGGTAGAAATAGCTCCCACATTCAGGCTTCCCGCAGCACTAGAAATTTGCACTTCGCCGCCACTTGCAACTCCTACGGTATTATTTGCACCAGAACCTACGGCACCTGCACCAGTATTGATATTACCTATGCTAGCGTTGCCGCTAGTAGCAATAGTCACTGCCCCCCCATTACCACCAGATAACAAAGAGGTTCCGGCAGACGAACCCGATGCGTCAATATTGCCGGTCATGTTAAGGCTCGCGGCCTTAATAGAGACATCTCCACCTTTGTAACCAGAGGCTGGGAATGATGTAGGCCTGCCCATCGTTGAAATATTGGCTGTGCCCAAGTTTACAGCACCCGTCGCAGTAATATTAACTGCACCACCATCGCCTGTTGAATTCGCGCCCAAAGCACTGATATTACCCGCGGTATGTGTAATCGTTGCGGCAGTCAGAGTCACGCCACCACCGCCAGAAATATCTGCGCCAATGGCAAGGTTACCTACACCACTGTTATCCGCATCCGCTTTAAGCGTAATAGTACCAGCACCGGGCGTGATGTTGCTCGTTGCAGTTGCTTGCAAAGCGGCATTCACATTGATGTCGTTTTTGGCTTCAAGACGAATGCTGCCGTTTTTGTTCATGATCAGCGCACTGTTAACGTTGATGTTGTTATTGGCTTGCAGATAAAGCTCGCCATAGCCTTTGACCAGATTAACGTTGATATCTGAATCATTGTTAGCGTTATCCGCAAAAGCGGTGTCAGGGGTGCCAGCGGCTTGATTCGTAGGGGCGGAGGCCGCTGTATCATTGAGGTTGATGTTTTCAGGATCAAACAAAACGGTACCGCCGGTGCCTTTAGCGGCGCCTACATTAACCTCACCATTCATCACTAGGGTCTGCTTACCAGACACTTCAACAAAACCACCATTGCCGCTGGTTGCGCCACCTTGCGCAGAGATGTTGCCGTAATCACGGGTCAAATCATTGGCCCAGACAATCACTTTACCGCCATCACCTTGCGTTACCGCATCGGCTTTAATGGTTGCGCCACTGGCAATATAGGTGGTTCTGGCATTGTAAACAGCGTCATTTTTGCCCTGATAATCACCACCGACCAACACTTGGCCACCGCCTTGATCACCGGAAGCATCCAGCACCGCGCCATTCATCAGCGCAACTTGTTCGCCGGTTACTTCGATGCTGCCACCTTTGGTGCCTTCACCTTGCGCAATCAACTGACCTGAAACTTCTACTTTGGCATTTTCACCGCCCTCGAGACGGATGACGCCATCACGCTCAACCAACTGGTTAGCTTCGACAATACCGGAGATATTAATCGCAGATGCACGTGCATTGGTTGCCATTTGCACAAAGCCGCCGTCAGCATAAATGCCACCGCTGTTTTTGATATTGGCTTCTAGGGCATCGCCGGACAATTTAGCTTTCACCAGACCATTACCAAAAAAGTCCAGCGTGGCTGTTTTGGCGGAACCCAGCACCACGCTGCCATTGCTAGCCACCAGCGTACCGCTGTTGTCTACGGTGTTACCCAGCAAAACGATATAGCCCTCGTTTTTGGCTTTGATGACGCCACGGTTTTCGATGCTGCCGAGCACATTGCCAGCAGAGAACTGGTAACGCGCTTGCAAGAAATCGTCATTGGTAATGTTCATGGTAGAGGTCACGATATTACCTACGTTCACCTCAGAACCCTGTCCAAACAACACACCGTTTTGGTTAATCAAAAACAGGGTGCCGTTAGAGTTTAAATTGCCCATGATTTCGGAGCGGCTATTACCGATCACGCGATACAGCGCACGCCCAGCATCCGGCATGATGACATCCAGCTGATGGCCTTTCATCACACCAAATTTGTAAAAATCGACAACGTTCACATTGGCGGTATGCACATATTGTGTATGCGTGTCACTCAGGTTGTTTACCGTCATGTCGCCGACCACCACATTGGCTACCTGATTGGTATCAAGCGCCATGGATGAGAGTGGAGAAAGCAGTGCCGCAAACGCGCTAGCGACTACGAAACGCCATTTGGCATCTGTGGTCAATGTTGCGGATTGTGCCTGACGTTGTGTGGGGCGAGAAGCGCCCGCCACTCGACCACTTACAGTAGATTTACCCTGCGCACGGCAGGTTTCGGCGACGGCGACCCACGCACTTTGGAGTTTACTCCAGACCAAACGATATACATGGTTTAAGGATGCTGCTTTCATGACACTTCTCCTTTAAGTAAGAAACGCCACTGATCCTCCAAGACCAGTGGGTTACCAACACTTCTCTCGATTCCTGATATGTGTGTAATTTTGGTTCAGGAATTTATTTTTGTATGTAGCCCAGTATGACTAATGATGCGTCATCCGGGCGACTTGTTTTTTATGGGTAGAGCGGGCGCTTGAGCAAGCGCCTGTATTGCTAGAAGTTCTTTCTCAGCTGACCCCAAAGCTGGTATTCCGTATTGCTTTCAGCGCCATCCAAATCACGTTTTTGTTGTGAATAGGTGGTCGTCAGCACCCACTGTCCCGGAATCTGAATATCTGTACCGATACCCATATGCGTGGATTTTACATAAGCGGTGCTGCCTATGGGGTCATGGTTGACCTTGCCGCGGCCTGCATCAAAGAATGCAAAAGGGGTCACCGATTGGATATAAGGCGTGACATCTGCCCCGGTGGTAGTAAACGTTCTGCGCAGATCCGTACCAACCATCCAGCCCTGATCAGCCTGGCTCGGCGCTTCTGAATACTGGCGCCAGCGGTTGACCGCGCCAATACCAAAACGCTCGGCAATATCTAGGTTATTGTTGGCGCCTTGATAGTCAGCACGCACAATCCAGTTCACGCCATTATCAAACACTTGTGTACGGCTAGAGGTCCAGTTCCACTTGAAGAAGCTGCCTTGCGTATCCAGCAAAGACTTGTCGGTGGCTTGAGCGGCACCATCCTTGAAAGACACGTTACCCTGTGTCAGCACCAGGCCCCATTGATAAGCCACATTACCGGCTTCGTTCACCCAGTCACCTATCACGCCCAGCTCAAGGCTGGTAATGTTACGTCTGTTATTGATGGAGACTGATTTTACATCATCATCCAAGACCTTGTAGTTAGTGCCCACTTTGAGTGAAACGCTTTTCTTGGTCTCACGCAACATCGGATGTTCCAGCGCAGCGTACAGATAGTGTGCATCGCCAGACGCGTCAAACTGTTTAAAGCTGCTGCCCAGTTTATAGTCCACGTAGCTGTAAGCCAGATTCATGATGGTGCCCGCTTGACCGACGGGTGTCAGGTACAAGCCACTCAATGAACGTTGACCTTCGTTGTTGGAGACTCTGCCGACCACAGCCAACTGATCACCACGACCATTCAGGTTATTGATGGCCGCACCAAAACCCAATGTCTCACGGCCGGTGTAACGGTTACCATAGGTATTGCCTGCCACAAATCCACTAAAGCGCGGACGAGCTTCCACCGCCACAGCCACATCAGAGCTACCCACAGCCTCACCCGGGTTCAGCTGTGACGTCACTTGTACGCCAGGCAAGCCGTTCATCACCATGATGTTGCGCACCAGATTGCGCTCGTTGAGCACATCACCTTTATTCAGACCATATTCTGACAACGACTGGAAGTAAGACTGATCAAGACCTTGCCCGGCTTCTGCCTTCACTTCACCCAGCGTGCCTTCGAGAATTGAAAGCATGACGGTGGCGTTAGCATCGGTGGATTTTTGCAGATCCTGCGTGGGCAAATACACTTGAGTCAGCAAGTAGCCACGTTGACGGTAATAATTACGCACGGTACCCACGGCCTCATTTAACTCGCGCATACCAATCTCGTGACCGGTCAAATGCGACAACAGCCCCGCCAAGGTTTCATCGCTAAACTGTTTATTGCCAGAAAAGGTGAATTGTTTGACCACAATCTTCAAGCTGGATTTTTTCTGCTTTTTCTCAGGCTGCGGTGTTTCAGCCGGCACCTGAATAATCGGTCTTGGTTCAGGCAAAATAGGGCGAGGCAGGTTTTGTTGCAAAGGCTCTGGGAATGAAACGCCACCCGCAAGCACCTGTGAGGTGTAGCCTAATGCCAATAGTTGTGCCAGTCGCAATCGACTCAGTTGTTTTTTCAAGATAACTCCCCAAAGCTTATAAAATTTATACCGATTAAATTTTATAACAATGTGCGAAATAACCTGAAAATCCAGCCAAAAGGTAACATTTATTTACACGATAAACGCGATAAATTGGTACAAATGTAACGTTTTTTAATATTCTAGGGCATCCACGTCCAGCGCCCAGCGAATTTTGCTTTGCAAGGGATGCGCTCTGACCCACGTCACCGCCACTTGCAGCAACTGTTGCAATGCGCCTCGTTGCAGCGACTGCATCATCACATAGCCGCGCTCCATCCGATTCAATTTAGCGATCCCGGGCCTGACTGGATCATAAATGATGGGCTGGTCACTCATTTCTGCGCCGTGCGCAGCGACGTAGTTGCGGGCCGCCTCGCTAAACGCGCTTAAAAATTGCTGCACCAGCGCATAATCTGTAGCTTCAGCTTTCATGACGGCAATATAGGTCGCAGGTGGAAATTGCATGACCACGCGCTCTTCGAGCAAGTTGTTGGCAAACGCTGTAAAGTCCTGCTCGCGCAATGCAGCAAACAGTGGATGTTGGGGAAAGGCTGTTTGAATCAGCACTTCGCCCGGTTTGTCGCCGCGACCAGCGCGACCCGCCACCTGCATCAACTGAGCAAATAATCGCTCACTGGCACGATAATCGGGGCTATGTAGCGCACTATCGGTATCCAGCACGCCCACCAGCGTGAGATTGGGGAAGTCATGCCCTTTGGCCAGCATTTGCGTGCCAATCAAAATGTCTATTTTTCCATCATGCACCTCGGAGAGCAGCGTCGTTAAAGCATCTTTGGCTTGTATGGTGTCTCTATCCACCCGCGCCACCCGCGCCTGCGGAAACAGTTGTTGCAAGGTTTCTTCGACGCGTTGCGTGGCCTGCCCAACCGGACGCAAATCCGGATTGCCACAGCTGGGACATTGCACGGGAATAGGCTGCTCATCTCCACAGTGATGGCAACGCAATACGCGCTGCCGCAGATGCAATACCGCTTTAGCAGAACAGCGTCGACAATCAGCCAGCCACTGACAAGCCGAGCAATGCAACACCGGGGCATAGCCTCGACGGTTAATAAACAACAGACTTTGCTCGCCTCGCTGCAAACGCTTTTCTATCGCCTGCTTCAAAATCAGGGTCAACCCGGCCTCAAGCGGACTGTGGGTGGTATCAATGCAAAAAATCCGTGGCAATTGGGCTTGTGCGGCCGCACGCTGCTTTAGGGTCAGCAACTTGTACACCGGTTTCCGTCCTCCGGCGCCCCCTACACCTTGATCCCCCAGGGCGTTATACCAACTTTCAAGTGAAGGCGTAGCGCTGCCCAGCACGACCGGAATCTGTGCTTGCTTGGCACGCACCAGCGCAACATCCCTGGCGTGGTAGCGCATGCCATCCTGCTGCTTGTAAGAGCTGTCGTGCTCTTCATCCAGAATCATCAACTTAAGATGTGGCATGGGCGTGAATACGCTCAAACGCGTGCCGATCACAATTCGAGCAGCCCCTGATTGTGCCGCCTGCCAATTTTGCAAGCGCTCACTTTCACTCAAATGGCTGTGCAAAGTCACTAAAGGATATTGACTCAAACGGCTTCGGAAGCGACTCTCCAATTGTGGCGTCAGATTGATTTCTGGCACCATAATCAGCACCTGCGCTAACGGATCAGCCAAAACGGTCTGCAACAGACGGATATAGACTTCGGTTTTACCTGACCCGGTGACGCCAAATAACAACCAGGCCTGAAATTGCTGCAATTGCTGACAAATCGCCTGCACCGCGCGCGACTGCTCATCGTTAAGAATAGGCGCCTGATCTGAGGCTGGCATAGAAGGGCGGGTGGCAATCACTTCTCGCCGGTCGACGTAGCCCCCATCTAGCAAGACTTGCATGGCTTTGCGCCAGGTGGCGGACACCTCGTTGAGCATGGCCTCGCTACACTCCCCCTGCTGCAACAGCGCCAACACACGCCCCAGCACGCGCTGACGTTTGTCGACAAAGTCCTCAGGCACCGCATGCGCTAATTGATACACCCACATTTTACGTGTGACGGCAGGCTTGATTTGACGTAAGCGCAAAGGCAGGCTGGCCAGCATGGTCTGGCCAAAGGGGTAGTGATAATAGTCTGCACAAAAGCGCAATAACTTGAGAGTGGCCTCATCAAACGGCACATCCTCAAACACTTGCAGCACAGTTTTAAGCTTTGCAACAGGCACATCGCTTGTCTCTGGCAACGACATCACGATGCCAACCAGCTGCCTGCCGGCAAAGGGCACCACGACACGCTGCCCAAGACGAATCTGCAGGCCAGGATCTACGTAATCAAACTGGCGATCCAGCGGCACATCGAGCACCACGCGCACGATACGGGCTGATGCTGTGGCCTCAGAGGCGGAAGTCGCTGAACACATGGGTGAAAGTGGTTAATTAGGTTAAAATAACGATTTGAATATTCAACACCATTTTAACCTTGAAACAAACGATCACAGAACTCATTCTGCAGGCAGTCGCACCGCTAGTGAACGACACCTCCAGCCTTAATATCATTCTTGAGCGGCCAAAATCTGCTGATCATGGTGATTTTGCGACCAACATCGCCATGCAGTTGGCTAAACCCCTCAAGCAGAATCCACGTGCAATTGCACAACAGATTATTGACGGCTTGCCGGCGAATCAAGTGGTGAGCAAGGTAGAAATTGCTGGCGCCGGATTTATTAACTTCTTTCTCTCTGCAGGCAGCAAACAAGCCATCGTCGGCGAGATTCTGCAGCAAGGGGCCGCTTTTGGACGCAACCAGTCTGGCCTGCAACAAGCAGTTCAAGTTGAATTCGTATCGGCCAACCCGACCGGGCCTCTACATGTGGGTCATGGCCGCGGTGCCGCAGTAGGAGACTGCCTGTGTCGCTTGTTGGATGCCAATGGCTGGGCCGTCACACGGGAGTTTTACTACAACGATGCCGGCGCTCAAATCGATAATCTGACCAAATCCGTCCTCGCCCGCGCGCAGGGGATAGGCCCAGAAGATGCGCACTTCCCCGAAGACGGCTATCGCGGCGACTATATTCAAGAAATTGCCGAGGCCTTTATTGCCAAAGCAACAATCACTGCAGATGATATGCAAGTCACCGCCAGTGGCGATGTCAACGATACGGAATCGATTCGCAAGTTTGCCGTCGCGTATCTGCGCCATGAACAGGATCTGGATTTACAGGCATTTCAAATCAAGTTTGACGTGTTTTCCCTCGAGAGCGCGCTTTACACCGAAGGTAAGGTCGAGCATACGGTGCAATCCCTGATCGCCAGCGGACATACCTATGAGCAAGATGCTGCACTATGGTTGCGCACCACTGAATTTGGCGACGACAAAGACCGCGTCATGCGCAAAAAAGAGGGCGGCTATACCTACTTTGTCCCCGATGTGGCCTATCACCGCGAAAAATGGAATCGCGGCTTCAAGCGCGTCATTAATGAGCAAGGTGCAGACCATCACAGCACCATCACCCGCGTCCGTGCGGGCTTACAAGCACTGAATGTCGGCATCCCGCAGGGCTGGCCAGAGTATGTACTGCACCAAATGGTTACCGTGATGGGCGGCGGCGAAGAGGTAAAATTGTCCAAACGTGCAGGCAGTTACGTCACCTTGCGCGATTTGATAGAAGAAGTCGGCTGTGATGCCACGCGTTATTTCCTGGCAGCACGCAGTGCAGACTCGCAACTGGTGTTCGATATAGATCTGGCACGGGCACAGACCAATGACAATCCGGTCTATTACATTCAATATGCCCACGCCCGTATATGCAGCGTACTCAGCCAATGGGGCGGGGATGCCAGCACGTTGGCTACGGCAGAGCTTTCACATCTACAAAGCACAGCAGAAACCAGCCTGATGCAAGTCCTTGGACAATACCCAGAAGTCGTCAGCACGGCCTGTCAGGCGCTGGCACCGCACATGGTGGCTAACTATTTGAAGGAGCTAGCCAGTGCCTTGCATAGTTATTACAATGACACCAAGTTTCTGGTGGATGACGTTCAAGTCAAACAAGCCCGCCTGGCATTAATTACGGCGACACGCGTTGTCTTGCGTAATGGTTTATCCCTGCTGGGCGTTAGCGCCCCGGAAAAAATGTAGGCACGACATACCGTGCTAAAGTTGATTGGTTAATAATAAACATGAGTCGCGACTACAAACCCTCACAAGCCAAAGCGAAGAGTAAAAGCAAAAGCAGTGGCAGCACTTTTTTTAACGGCCTACTCGTAGGCCTGTTTTTGGGTGTCGCGCTCACTGTAGGCCTGATCATCTACATCAAAGGCGACCACAGCCCTTTTTCTAGCGCCTTTAAAAAACAAGACGAAGGCCAGCAAGAGTTGCCCATCAAGAACACAGTCACCGAGGAAGAAGTCAAACCCGGCAATGCTGCGATTGAAGACCCTAACAAATTTGATTTCTACACCATCTTGCCAGACACGGAGAGCAAGATCAGTGAAGAGCAGGTCAAGAAAAACCCCACCATCAAGCAAGAAAGCTATTTTGTGCAGGTGGGCGCGTTTGCCAAAGAAGATGATGCCAACAATCTTAAAACCCGTTTAGCATTGGTGGGGTTTGAAGCGATTGTACAAACCGCAGAAATTCCAAACAAAGGCACCATGCATCGTGTGCGTATTGGACCATTGAATGACTTGGCTAAAATCACCAAAATCAGCCATGACCTCGAAACTAATGGGTTTCAGCCCAATCTGATCAAGGTCAACATCGAATCGTCAGCCTCACATTAATGCTGTCATCGTTTTGGCAGCGTTCACGTTAAATCATTATTTACACTTAGGAAACATAACCTCATGAAAAACATATTGTTGGGTTTGATGCTTTGGGCTGGGGTAACAAGCTCGAATGCCTGGGCCGAACCACAAATGGGCGAACAGTTTGATCAGGTAGCCCAGCAAATGACCACCGACCAGCCGGCAAAAATTGAAGTGTTGGAATTGTTCTGGTACGGCTGTCCACATTGTTATCACATGGAGCAACCGCTAGACGCTTGGGTTAAAAAACTCCCTGCCGATGTTTATTTCAAGCGCATGCCCGCCTTGCCAAACGCCAACTGGGCGCCTATGGCTAAAACCTATTTCGCAATGCAAGAACTTGGCGTGCTGGAAAAATTGCATAGCCAGCTTTTCGATGCCATCCATAAAGCAAAAAGTCTGAATCCTGCAGACGAAGCGGCTGCAATTGAGTGGGTCACCAAGCAAGGTGGACTGGACAAAATCAAAGTCGAAAAGGCGTTTAAATCCTTTGCCATCAACATGCAAATGAACAAGGCGATGCAGACATTCCGTGCTTCTGGCGCAACGGGTGTGCCCGCTCTGATTATTGATGGCAAATACATTACTGGCAGCTCAATGGCCGGTGGCAATGAAGCCGCATTGCAAACAGCTGATTACATCATCGGCAATGTGCGCAAAGACCGTGCGGCCAAAAAGAAATAGCAAAAAAATAAAAGCCCTGTCGTGACAGGGCTTTTTTGTATCCTCATGTTCAAACATCTCTACCTGCCATTTGCTGATAGTGAGCTTAAGCTGGACGGGCAACCAAACTTCTTAATCGCTCCAGTGAAAGTCCAATGGCCATCACCTCTTGATGTGGGATATATCGCATCACTTTCTGCGTCTCCACATTGACCACCATCACTGCGGTTTGACCCTCATGCTCTGCGATGGCAAAGTGTATGTTCTGTAAAACAGGGGCGACATACTCATTCAAAGCTTCTACAGCTTCCCCCAAACCAATCAAATCCACCGCGCTCACAGGGCACGCATATTGATGCGCCGAATTTTGATCGTTTGTGCCATTTTTTAAACGTGACTGTGACATGTACACCCCCCTGTTCAGTTTTATTTTTATCATGCTTAAATCACAGCCATACACCCATGCAGCTTCAAAGCCTGAGTAGCCCCCAACACCATTGAGCACTCCAATCCAAAAAGTTAGTGGGAACCAAAAGGCTTTGTATAGAAAACCTTACATGCGACCAACTGCGCCAGAAGACCACTCATAAAAAAACCTTGATACGGCTTTAACTTCCATCTGCACATGGTGGCCGTATCAAGGTGAACCAAAAAGCGTCAAACACTGATCAATCGCACATGTCATTAAAAAGAGGGCCGTCATTACAGACATCATCAAGATGAGCATAAATATCAGCACCATCAGCAACAGATTGAAATGATAGGAGTCCTTCACTTTCTTGATCGACATCATCCACTTGTTAACTGCCAGCCATCTCAAATAAAAATTTGCCCACAACATGATGTGCTCCAATATTGGTATTTCGCGAACCATTACGTATCTTTAAGCGCTTTTTGAAGCAGCTGC
>CAYTIV010000014.1:0-23582 GCA_964437895.1 uncultured Methylotenera sp. | reverse complement strand
CATCGTCAGCACCTTTCTGTCCCCCGCACTGGGAGTCGTTGCGCTGCGACTGCACGGTCAGGTTGCCTGACAGTTGCCATTGCGGGTCTATGGTATAGGTGCCTTCTGCGGTGATGCCCTGGATCTCGACCTTGCCAATATTGACCGGACATTGGCCATTGCGGTTACAACCGGCGGTGACCGGGCCAGAAAATTCGATCAGGTCACGGATATGGTTGTCGAATGTAGTCAGTTTGGCTTGTAACGCGCTACCCTGATAGTGCACGCTGGCTTCAACGTTATCTGACTTTTCTGGCGCCAGCGTCGGGTCGCCAAAGTTGGCAAAGTAGAGCTGGTTAAAGGTGGGCGCCCTAAACGCCGAGCCATATTGTGCCGTCACGCGCCATGCCTGATTCAGCGTGTAGCCATAGCCCAGTCCGCCGGTGACAAAGCTGCCGTACTGCGTGTTGTGGTCCTCACGGAGCGAAGCCTGCAGACTGTGTGCCTCGTATTGCCCGGTGTACCCCAGCGTAAAGCTGTCATTGTTGCGCTGGCAGTCTATGCTGCGCACGCCATTTCTGGAGGTTTTAACCGCTTGCTCTAGCCGGTCGTAGGCGAAGGTCACCATCCCTACGGGCAGGGTGAAGTCGTGTTGCCAGGTAAGCTGGTTCTGCTCGGTATCGAATCGGCTGACAGACGAGGGGCTGCCGTAATCAAAAGAGCGGTCTATGCCCGTGCCGTATTTGAGTGTGCTGTGCCAGCGGGTATGTAGCTGATTGTTGAACGCCACGCTGTAAGACTGTTGGTGCATGGTCGTGTAGTTGTGGTAGCCACTGTCGTAATGGTTTTTACCATTCGACTCCATAAAATTGAGGTCTATGCTGTGTCCCTCTGCCAGCGTGAGGCTGGCATAGCTGGAACCAGCGAGGTTGTTATAGCCATCACGGTCACGGTCCACGGCAGACGCCGTGCTTTTTTTGGCAGAAATGCCACGGGTATCCAGACTGCTCATCTGGGCGCCAAAGCGCAGTGCCTGATAGCCAGCATTGAACCCGGCTGAGGCGGTGTAGGTGTCATAACTGCCTGCCCCCACACTGCCAAAAAATCGGATGTCGTTGGCGTGGCTGCGACGCGTAAAGATCTGTATGACGCCCCCAATCGCATCGGCGCCATACAGGCTGGAAGCCGGGCCGCGCAGGATCTCTATGCGGTCTATTAATGCCAGCGGCAGGTTTTCAAATGCCATGGTGCCCGTGGTGGCCGAGTTCATGCGTACGCCATCAATCAATACCACCATCTGGTTGGCATTGGTGCCGCGCATAAACACATTGCTGGCATTGCCCATGCCGCCATTGGTGGTGATCTGCAAACCGGGTTGCAGTCTAAGCAGGTCCACCATGGCGCCGCCGGAAACGCGCGCGATCTGTTCGCGATCGATGACCGTGATGTCACCGGTCACGGTTTGGGTGGACTGCGGGGTTCTGGAGGCGGTGACGACCACGTCACTCAGGTCCAGCATGGTTTGAAACTCAGAAGCGTGCGTGTACAGGGGGAATGCCGTTGTCAGGCATAAAATAATTATTTTTTTCATGTGATTCTTTCCGTCAGGCGCCATGCATGCCACAGCGGGCAGCGCTGCGCCTGTGATATGGGGTGAGTGGGTGCCCGTACGTCGGGCACCGTGCGTCATCAACAGGCCAGCTGGCGCTTATTTGCTAGGCGTATACGTGACGCTTACAAACAGGTTGCTGCCTGGCGTGTTATAAGCAAACCCGGTCGGATTGTCCGAGGTCGCGGTGGTGGCCAACACGTAGTGTCGATTGAGCAGGTTGTTGGCTCTGGCCTGTAACGCCCATTCTGGATTGAAACGGTATTGCGCGGTGGCATTCAGTAGGCTGTAACCGCCCAGCCTGAATTGATTTTCAGCGTCGTTGTAGCGTTTGCCACTGATGTAGAACTCGGTGCCTAGCTCCCAAGCGCCCCAGGTTTGTCCCAGCCACAATGAACCATAAGCCTTGGCGCGTCTGGCCAGGGTTTTTCCGGTGTCATCGTCTTTAGGGTCCTGAAATTGGGCGTTGGCGCGCAGATGCGACTGCGCCATCCAGCCTTCGTAAGTCAGGCTCAGGCCATCAATTCTGGCATTGCCTATATTTTCTGGCCGGTCGGTCGAGGTGCCGTTACAACACACCAGCAGATTGCGGATGTCGTTATGGAACGCGGTCATGGTCACGATATGGTGGCCTTCGTCATAAGTGACGGCGGCTTCATAGTTGCGTGAGGTTTCCGGTTTGAGGTTGGGGTTACCCTCATACGTATATGGATGAAATACCCCCGAGCCGTCGGTATAGCTGTAGTCGGCAAATGGCCAGTACAAGTCATTAAACGTCGGCGCACGAAACGCCGTGCCAAAGCTTGCAGAGGCTCTCCATTGCGGGTTGAACTTGTAACCGTAGGCCAGATTGCCCGTATCGTACGAACCAAACTGAGAGTTGTAGTCTCTGCGCGCGCCGAGTTTAAAAGTATGCGCCTGCGCTTGTAGCAGATAGCTGGCCAGATAGCCGTTGTTAATGCGGCGATCTTCACTGAGCCCGGTGTTGGCGCGCACGCGGTCTTCGAGGCGGTCATAGGCCAGAATCAGCTGGCCAACCGGCAGGCTGAGGTCGTTTTGCCAAGAGAATTGCCGTTTGGCGCTGGCCAGGTAACTGTGGCCAAAGCTGCCGTGGCTGTCTACGACATCGCGGCTCTGCCCCAGCATGACATGGCTTTTCCAGAAGGATGCCAGTTGATTGTCACTGGTGACGGCATATGACTCTTGCTTGAGGTCTTGAAACGCATCAAAGTTGCCATCAAATTCACTGCGGCCTTGTGTGGTAAACGCTTGCAATCCCAGGCTGTGCCCCTCGCTGAGCTGATGACTGACCGAGCCGGAGACGCTAAGGTTGCGGTAGCCATCGCGGTCACCATCGATGCCCTGATGTGTTTTGAGGGCAGAAATGCCCGCAGATTTCATCTGATTGACGTTGAGTGAGGCTTGCGTCTGGCCGTTGCTGCCATACAGGCTGGCGGCGGCCTGTTGCGTGTCGTAACTGCCTATGCCCAGTGTGGCCGAAGCGCCAACCCCTGGGGTCTTGCCTGATTTTTTGGTGAAAATCTGGATCACGCCACCAATGCCGTCCGAACCGTACAGGCCGGAGACCGGGCCTCTGACAATCTCGATATGGTCGATGGTCTGTGGTTGCAACTGTGCAATATTGGTGGTGCCGGTGGTTGCAGAGCCCACCCGCATGCCATCTATCAGCACAATGACCGATTGTGAGCTGGTGCCGCGCAAATGGATGTTTGCCAGCTGGCCTGGCCCGCCGTTGGTCTCAATCTCTACCCCTGGCTGCATTCTGAGCAGCTCGGCTAAGGAGGATTGCCCCGCTCTAGCGATGTCTTGTTGGGTAATGACGCTGATGTCAGCGAGTGCGGTATCTTTGCTTTGCGCGATGCGGTTAGCGGTGACCACCACATCGGATACGTGTAAAGCCTCTTCAGCAAAGCCATATTGGGTGCCAGATAGCGCGAGCATGGTCACCACTGTTTTGAGTTTCATTTGTTCAAGTCCCTGAGTGCACGCGACCCCGCATGCAGGTAAGTGTACGCGCTGAAAAACAAGGGGGCAGAAACATAAAACACTGAAGGGCTGCGGGTCGGCGGCCGGGGAAGTGCCTATGTCAACGCCGTCACCCCGCGGTGTTTCAACACAATGTGGTTGCGAGGCCGGTCTCCGGGCTGACAAGTTTTGATCTATCGCCTTCCCGGGGGATACACCCAGTGGCATGAAGATAGACCCGCACTTGCTTACCGTTGCGGGGGCAGCACAGGCATTGCGAATGGTTCGCGCACCTGTTTCCCAGTTTCACCCCGTGTGTAGAAAAGCAGCACAGGGCACCTGACAACTGGCGAGCATTCTAGTCTAAAGTGGCACTTTTGACCAGCCAGCCCGCATCGTACGGCGATCTCTAAATTATTAAATTACTTTGAAAAAATGCGCTTAGCTATTGACCACACTCATTTTTTTAAAAGATAATGGCCTGATGGATGCCGATTTAAAAAGTCTGGAAGAGCGCGTGAACAAGTTGATAGCCTTGTGTGGTCAGCTGCGCGACGAAAATGTGGAACTGCGTCAGGAAGTCACGCGTCTGCATCAGGAGTCGCAGTCACTCAAGCTCAATATGACGCAAGCCAGCGTGCAGCTGGAGCGTTTGCTGACGGCATTGCCTGAGGAAGGTCAGTAACCATGGCGCGTCAACCGATTGATATCGAAATCATGGGCCGCGCTTTAAGCGTGACCTGTACCGACGAAGAACGCGACAGTCTGTTACAGGCGGTGGGCTACCTCGATGGCAAAATGCGTGAAATTCGTGATGCCGGTAAAATGGTCAGCGTGGAGCGCATTGCGATCATGGCGGCCCTCAACATCACGCATGAGTTGCTCAATACCCGTAGTGGTGGGGTGGATGTGGGCGATGTCAAAAAACGTATTTCCACCATGCAGCAGCAGATCGACGACGTGTTGTCTGGTCAGCACAAGCTGCTTTAAAAATCCGCTCACATTCACAAAATTTTCATCGTCATTTTTATGAAATGACGTATCATGAAAAAACGGTGTGCTAAGGCGTTGCCTGAGTCTAAAATTCCTTGAACTAGTCTTTGTTATAGGTTTCGGCTCATCAGGTGCTGTGCGATCGCACTAAGTTGGGTGGTCTTTTAAGATCCCCTTGGCGTGCGAACCTAATGTACCTTAGGCTGTTACCACCTGAACTTTTTGGTTCAGGATACACGGCTCAGGTAACCCCTTAGCACATCTCTTTTTTTGATCACCGCAATGCGTGATACATCAGGTCAGCCAGGCTGACAACCTCCAGACTACGCGCATCACAGGCCTCCAGAATCACGGGCGGTGCATACCCCGCCTCACTGGCCTCCAGCCAACGTGCTGCGCATACACACCAGCGATCCCCAGCCTTGAGCCCAGGAAACCCATATTCAGGTCTCGGTGTGGACAGATCATTGCCCTGCGCCTGTGAAAATACCAGAAACTCATCCGTCATTTCTGCACAAATGCTGTGTCTGCCAAGATCTTCAGGGTGCTGGCTACAGCAACCATCACGCATAAAGCCGGTGAGGGGGTGTGTGCTGCAAGGAATCAGAAGGGTGCCAAGAACGTTTTTTGCCATGATTGTCAGTGCCAAGGTAACTTGGTTTATGATACTGGCATTTGTTGGACATAAGAAGGTTTTAAGGCATGGCGCGTTATTGGTTGATGAAATCCGAGCCCTCGGACGTTTCGATTGATGATCTGGCTGGTTTTCCCAACCAGACGGTAGATTGGTATGGGGTGCGCAATTACCAAGCGCGAAACTTCATGCGTGATCAGATGCAGGTGGGCGATGGCGTGCTGTTTTATCACTCGAACTGTGAAGCGCCAGGTATCGTCGGCCTGTGTGAGGTGAGTGCGCCGGCCTATCCTGACCGTTTTCAGTTTGTGGCCGGACACAAGTATTTTGATGCCAAGTCCACCCCCGAAAATCCGCGTTGGGTCAACGTCGATGTCAAGCTGGTGCGCAAAACCCGATTGCTGAGCTTGAAGGAGATGCGCGAGATCCCGGCGTTGGCCAATATGCGTACCCTGCAAAAAGGAAACCGGCTGTCGATCACGCCGGTAGATCCCAAGGAGTGGGCGGCTATTCAGAACTTGTTGGCTGAGTGAGTCGCGCCCTAGTATGCCTGCCACCACCTCCTCCCTTTGTAAGCAAGTCGTCAGCGTATGAGCCGGCAACGTAGACATGCCGTGCTTTACATTTTGGTGGCCGGATTCCTGATCGCTTTGGTCGGCGTGATGCTGTTTCTGTGGTTGTATTTCTCTAGCATGCGTGAAATGCATCAAACCACACGCAAGCTCTACGAGCATCCTTTTGCCGTGTCTAACGCGGCGCAGGCACTCAAATCCGACCTGCACCAGATTCAGGGCAGCCTGCTTTACACCACCCTTTCCGCGGATCCTGTACACCTAGAAAACGCCAGGGCGGTCATTCGTGTACAAGAGCAGCAGGCGCGACAGCATTTGCAGAGGATTGCAAAAAGCTATCATGGTGAGAATCAGGAGGTCATCACCCTGCAGCAAAAGTTAACCGCCTTGCACAGCCTGAGTACACAGGTTTTGCAGCAGCTCTCGCAGGCGCATGCAGCCGAGGCACGGGCGATGGTTGAGACCGAATGGGCCGCCTGCTTTGACGAGGTGACCGCACTCAATGAAGTCATCCTTAAACATGCCAGTGTGCGGGCGACTGCCTATGTCGAAGAGAGTCAGCAACGCTTAGAGCAGCACACCAACAGAGGGTTGATCTACGCTGTCTGTTTGCTCACGTTGTTTCTTGTAGCGGTCATTTTTGTCGGCTGGCGCATTTACCAGCTACACATTGAGGCTGACAAATTTGCTTTTACCGATTTTTTGACCGGCATTGCCAACCGACGCCATTTTATTCATGAGCTGGAGTCCGAAGTCAGGCGCAGCCAACGCTACGAGGTGCCGTTCTCGTTTGCCATGGTGGATATCGATCATTTCAAGAAAATCAATGATCAGTATGGCCATCACGTCGGCGATTTGGTGCTACAAGGCTTCTGTTTGCGCTGTGTGAATGCTTTGCGCACCAGCGATATGGTTGGGCGCCTCGGCGGAGAGGAGTTTGGTATTTTGATGCCGATGACCGATTTGCACGAGGCGATGCGGGTCATCGAGCGTCTGCGCTCTGACATCGACCACAGCGTCATGAGTGAGCATGGCGAGCAAATTCACTACACGGCCTCGTTTGGGCTGGTGTCTACCTCGCAGCTGGCCGAGCATGAAGGTTTGCCGCAGATGATGAAAATGGCAGACGCCGCGCTGTATTCGGCCAAGCAGCAGGGCCGTAACCGCGTGTTTATCGCCAATCATTGACGCCAGACCTGACGCACGCCATGACGTAGTCCGTCACGAAATCTGCGATCCATCCCACGTGCTGGGGAATTTTACCGCGCCGCCACGGTCATTTGGCGTGGATGAATCATACACCTTACATACCTCAGCGCCGCGCCTGGCTGGCGACACTCGCCGCCGTGCTGCTATCCGCCTGCCGCCCCGTGCGTTGGTTGAATGCGGTGATTCCTGCTGGTCAGATGCGGGTCAGGCGGGATTTGGCCTATGGGCCGCATCCCAGGCAACGACTGGATGTCTATCAACCGCGTACACCGCCACCAGCTCCCAGCCCGCTGCTGATCTTTTTTTATGGCGGCAGCTGGGACTCTGGCGACAAGCAGGATTATCTGTTTGTGGCGGAGGCCTTTGTCTCTTTGGGCTATGTGGTGGTGATCGCCGATTACCGGCTGTATCCCGAAGTCAAGTTTCCCGCATTGATGCAAGACCCCGCCGCGGTGGTGCAGTGGGTGCAGCAGCATGCTTTTAACTGGCAGGCTGACGCCAACCGCTTGTTTTTGATGGGCCACTCGGCGGGCGCGCATCTGGCGATGATGCTGTCTTTGGCTCCACAGTTTCTGCAAGCAGTGGGGTTGCAACCTGCCATAATTGCGGGCACGGTGGGTCTGGCTGGGCCTTATGATTTCTTGCCGCTGACCTCTGACCGGTTACGCGCCATTTTTGCGCCGCCTGCGCAGGAGATTCTTGCCCAGCCTATTCATTTTGCGCGAGGGGATGCGCCGCCGCTCCTGCTGATGACGGGCATGAAAGACGATGTCGTTTGGCCCAGAAATGCCGTCAATCTTGCCCACGCGGTGGCGGCGCAGGGCGGAGATGTCTGCCTGAAGACCTACGCGAGGTACGACCATGTGGACATGGTGGCCAAGCTCGCCAGGCCGTTGCGTGGCGACGCCAGCTTGCTGAATGATATTCGGCTATGGATGCAGGCGCATGGCGGCTGACGCACTGCATGTCGTCTGGTTCAAGCGGGATTTGCGGGTGGCGGATCATGCCCCGCTGGCCGCGGCATGTGCGTCTGGTAAGGTGTTGCCACTGTTTATTTGGGCGCCCCAGGTCTGGTCTGCCGCCGATGCCAGCCTGAGTCAGGCCCTGTTTGTGCGCGAGTGTCTGCAGGGCTTGGCCGCGCAGCTCGATCAGTTGGGCTTACATTTGCATGTCTACCATCATGATCCATTAACGCTGTTCAAACGGCTACAGGCGAAGTTTAAGATTGCCGGGGTGTATAGCCATCAGGAAACCGGTAACGCGCTGACCTATGAAATCGATCAGGACGTATTGCGCTGGACGCAGTCGCAGGGCATTCCCTGGCAGGAATGGCCACAGCATGGGGTGGTGCGGAGACTGCATAATCGTGACCGTTGGCAGGCGGTGTGGCAGCAACGCATGCAGCAGGCGGTGGTTGATCTTCCGCCACACTGTCAGGGGGCACGGGTGCCACATCACACTCTCGAGCGTCTGCCGCGTGTCTCTGGCATTGAGCAGACCTTGCGTCAGACCGGGGGCGTGGGCGTGGCAGAGTCTGTGATGAAGGATTTCTTACAGCGGCGTGTGGCGTCGTATTCATTTGGCTTGTCTAGCCCTTTGACGGCACCCCAAGCCTGTAGCCGCTTGTCACCGTATCTGGCCTGGGGCACGCTCAGCCTGCGTAGTCTGGTGCAGCAGGTGCGGCGCAGCGCGCAGGTAACCGAGCACGCTGCGATCAAAAAACAGCACCATCACTTTGAGAGCCGTTTGCATTGGCACTGTCATTTTATGCAAAAGCTGGAGAGTGAGCCCGAGATCGAATTTGCCAGTTTTTACCGGGGGTTTGATGCGATACAGGCGCAGATGAATGATGCAGGATGCGCCACCCGTCTACAAGCATGGTCTGCGGCTGAGACTGGCTGGCCGTTGGTGGATGCCTGCATGGCTATGCTCAATCAGAGAGGTTGGCTGAATTTTCGCATGCGTGCCATGCTGATGAGTACCGCCAGTTATCTGCTTAACATCCCCTGGCGTCAAAGCGGATTGCATCTTGCGCAGGCATTTTTGGACTATGAGCCCGGCATTCATTGGCCGCAGGTGCAAATGCAATCGGGGACGACCGGTATCAACACCTTGCGCATCTATCACCCGGTCAAGCAGGCGCTGGTGCAGGATCCGCAAGGACAGTTTGTGCGGCAGTGGTTGCCTGCGCTCAGGCGCGTGCCCGACGCTTGGATTTTTGAACCCTGGCGAATGCCGCTGGCCTTGCAGCAGCAGTATGGCTGTGTGATCGGGCACGACTATCCTGCGCCCATGGTCGAGGTTGAGGCGGCGATGCGTGACGCCAAACACACCTGGTTTGCGGTTCGGCAGGACATTGCCCCACACATGATGCAAGACTTGCTGCAACGTCACGCCTCTCGCAAGTCTCGCCATTTTCCCACTGTTGCACGCGGTAACGTTTTGCATCCCTCAGGCGTCACGCCGCCCACGCTTGCCTCGAGCGACCCGCAACTGCCCCTGCAATTTTGAGGTTGCTCATCGCTTTGCACTATTCCCCAGTCGCTTTACAGTATTCTTAAGTCGCTTTGCATCATTCTTAAGGCCCTTTACACCCGCCTTAAATCAATTTGCACCAGCCTTAAATTAACTCGCACCATATGAGCGCAGTACGCTTTTATGCGCACTTTTTTGGTGCGCGTCAGGCAAGTGTCATCTGCTATGTCTATCCTTTTGTTGGGCCTGATCTATGCGAAAAAACAATTTATTACGTTGATAACGTATTGATGTAAAAAGAATTAATTTTTAAGTGGCGTGTGCATGCGCGCACGCGTGTCTTGGCTGCACCATGATGCATTTTGCTGGAATGTGTCTTGCTAAACCTCTGTTAACTGGCTTTCCAACGTAACACTGGCTGGGGGTGACGCCCCCGGCATACAGACAGAGATTGGAGCATGACATGGCAAAATGGTTGATCGGATTGTGGTTAGGGTGTTTGAGTGCATCGCTGATGGCAGAGCCGTCCTCTGCCTTGATGGAAGCGCTGAATAGTCGTGTCTTGCGTGTGCAGGTGGGCTTGAAAAATGGTCAATATGGCCTGGGTTCAGGCGTGGTGGTGGCTGAGAATCAGGTGGTCACCAACTGCCATGTTGTCGCTAACGCCAGCAGCATCAGCGTGGTCAGTGGCGGGGCAGCTTACCGTGCGGTCGGCATCAAGCCGGATTGGGCACATGATGTCTGCATGCTGCAAATGGAAGACCTGCCATTAACCCCGGTTGCACTCAAATCCAGCCGTAGCCTCAAATATGAACAAGCTGTTTTTACCATAGGCTATCCCAGTTTTGTGGCCGCACCTGTCAGTACGCAGGGCGTGGTCAAGGGGCTGTTTAGCATGGATGATTCCGTGATTGTGCGTGCCACCAGTACCTTCCGTCAGGGCGCCAGCGGTGGCGGTTTGTTTGATGACAGTGGTGCGCTGGTGGGATTGATTACGCTCAAAAGCCCAGGTAAAGATGCCTACTATTACTATATGTCAGTGGATTGGGTGCAGGCACTGATCAGTCAACCTGCGGGGCCGGTGGTGGTGAAAAGCGAACTGCCGTTCTGGGGTAAACCCGCAGCGGAATGGCCCTATTTCATGAAGGTGGTGTACCCCTATTTGCACCAAGACTGGAAAAGTCTGAAAGTGATTGCCGAGCAGTGGACAAGCCAAGAGCCTGCCAACACCGAAGCTTGGTTTTATCTGGCGGCAGCCGAGTATGAGAGCAAAGATTGGTCGCTGGCAGAGCAGCATTTGCATCGTGTCATCAGCTTTAACGATCAGCATAGTCAGGCATTTTATTATTTGGGCATGATTGCCGAGGCAACAGGCAAGCATGGTGAAGCGCTGGCCAGTGTCGATGCGCTGACCCAACTGGATGCCGAAAAGGCCGAAGAGTTAAAAGTTGCCATCAAAACCCTGCCATGAGGCGTGTGGCAGATATGAAAAAAGCGCCTCAAGGGCGCTTTTTTTACAAGGGTTGTACCGGGTTAAGCGACTGCCATGTCTAATTCTTCTACATGGTAATAGTGTTCATCATCCCACAGGGTAAAGTCCTGAGCGGTATACATCGCCTCTTGAAAATGATGAAAGGTCGCGATGCAGTGGTTCTCTTCGTCCATCACTTGATACATCGTCATAGCTACCACCTTTCCTGATAAAAGTTTGTCTCTGTTGCCGTAATGACAGTGTGGCACAGCGCCCAGGTCGCGATTTTGTCGAGTAGGGGGCAGGAAAGGGTCCAATTTATGTAATCGCGCGGATTGAACATTTACCGCCGTTTCTGGTCCTTGTTCTGCGGATGCCAAACCCCACTTTTTTGTAAAATCATCGGGTTGGCGTATAATCCGCAACTTCTGAGGAACGCTGCGAGAGTCACTCGACTCCCAGGCTCAGAGCATTTGCTGCAAAGCATCTCAACGGCGTTCACTTTTCACTGTGCGAGCACGGAAAAAAGGTGAACAAACGTTTCCACCGGTTCTCAAGAACTTTTCCTGCTCAGTTTTCATTTTTTTAAGGATTTGAAACATGAATACTGTAGCTGATATCAAAGATTACGTTGTCGCTGATATGTCTCTGGCCGCTTGGGGTCGCAAAGAAATTGCGATTGCTGAGACTGAAATGCCAGGCCTGATGGCGATTCGTGAAGAATACGCTGCTCAACAGCCGCTTAAGGGCGCGCGCATTACGGGCTCTCTGCACATGACCATTCAAACGGCTGTGCTGATTGAAACCCTGAAAGACCTGGGCGCTGACGTGCGCTGGGCCTCTTGCAATATTTTCTCTACCCAAGACCATGCCGCGGCAGCCATTGCGGCGACCGGCACCGCTGTGTTTGCCGTCAAAGGTGAATCGCTGGAAGAGTACTGGGATTACACCCACCGCATTTTTGAGTGGGCCGATGGTGGTTACTCCAACATGATTCTGGATGATGGTGGTGACGCGACCCTGTTACTGCATCTGGGTAGCCGTGCCGAGAAAGATGCTTCCGTGCTGGCCAATCCCGGCTCTGAAGAAGAGATCTGTCTGTTCAATGCCATCAAGGCTAAGCTGACGACTGACCCAAGCTGGTACTCCACTCGTCTGGCCCAGATCAAGGGCGTGACCGAAGAAACCACTACCGGTGTGCATCGTCTGTACCAGATGCATAAAGAGGGCAAGCTGGCATTCCCAGCCATCAACGTGAACGACTCTGTGACTAAGTCCAAGTTTGATAACCTGTATGGCTGCCGTGAATCTCTGGTGGACGGTATCAAGCGCGCCACCGATGTCATGATCGCCGGCAAGATTGCCGTTGTGGCGGGTTATGGTGATGTGGGTAAAGGCTCTGCACAGGCATTGCGTGCTTTGTCTGCCCAAGTGTGGGTGACTGAGATTGATCCGATCTGTGCGCTGCAAGCAGCCATGGAAGGCTACCGTGTGGTGACCATGGATTACGCGGCGGAACATGCCGATATTTTTGTGACCGCCACGGGTAACTACCATGTGATCACACATGCGCACATGGCCAAAATGAAAGACCAGGCCATCGTGTGTAACATTGGTCACTTTGATAACGAGATTGATGTCGCCAGCATTGAGAAATATCAGTGGGAAGAGATCAAGCCTCAGGTCGACCACGTGATTTTCCCAGACGGCAAACGCATCATCTTGCTGGCTAAGGGCCGCTTGGTCAACCTGGGTTGCGGTACTGGCCATCCAAGCTACGTGATGAGCTCCAGCTTTGCTAACCAGACGATTGCTCAGATCGAACTGTTCACACAGACCGACAAGTATCCAGTGGGCGTTTACACCCTGCCTAAGCACTTGGATGAGAAAGTGGCGTTGCTGCAGTTGAAAAAACTCAATGCACAACTGACCACGCTGTCTGATGCGCAAGCTGCTTACATCGGTGTGAGCAAGAGCGGTCCGTTCAAGCCAGAGCATTACCGTTACTAATCTGCACTGTGCTAGAGAACCGGTGGCTGCGCTGGCAGCACCGGTTTGGGTGTACACTTTCGCTGAATCTCAGCGAGGGCGTGTGACATGATCAAGGCACTGGTGGTGTGGGTGTTGAATGCGTTGGCACTGATGGCGGTGGCCTATCTGGTCCCCGGCATTCAAGTGGCTGACTTTAGCGCTGCACTATGGGCGGCCGTGGTCATCGGGCTGGCCAATATGCTGGTCAAGCCGGTGCTGGTGTTGCTCACCCTGCCGATTACGCTGCTGACACTGGGCTTGTTTTTGCTGGTGATCAACGGCGCCCTGTTCTGGCTGGCCGGGCATTTGTTGCAAGGCTTTGCCGTGAGTGGGCTGCTGGTCGGTGTGCTGGGTGCTTTGCTCTACAGTGTGATTTCATGGGGATTGAGTGCCCTGATTTTTAATCAACCATCATGACAGTGCGCGCTGTCATTCATCAAAGATTAAACAAGTGAATCAAAAAACCTCTTACAGTTTTGAGTTCTTTCCGCCCAAAACCGCAGAAGGCATGGCCAATCTGCGCAATGTGCGTAAGGAGCTGGCGGCGTTTGATCCCGAGTTCTTTTCTGTCACGTTTGGGGCAGGCGGATCAACCCGCGACCGCACCATGGAAAGTGTGCTGGAGATCCAGGCCGAAGGGCATGGCGCGGCCCCGCATATTTCATGTATCTCTTCCAGCAAGGAAGAGATTCGTGAGTTATTGCAGGCCTACCAGGCCAAAGGCATCAAACGTTTGGTCACCTTGCGTGGCGATATCCCTTCGGGCGAAGTCAGCGCTGGCGATTTTCGCTATGCGAACGAGCTGGTAAGCTTTATCCGCGCTGAAACCGGCGACTGGTTCCATCTTGAGGTGGCGGCCTATCCAGAGTTTCATCCGGAGGCGGGTTCTGCGCAAAAGGACCTCGAAAACTTCAAGCGCAAAATGGATGCGGGTGCAGACTCAGCGATTACGCAGTATTTTTACAACGTGGATGCCTATTTCCGCTTTGTAGAAGCCGCGCAAAAGCTGGACGTCACGGCGCCTATCATTCCCGGCATCATGCCGATCTACAACTACACCCAGCTGGCAAGATTTTCTAGCGTGTGTGGCGCTGAGATTCCGCGCTGGTTGCGTATGCGGCTGGAGGCCTATGGGGATGATTTGCCTTCACTGCGGGCGTTTGGGGCGGAGGTGGTTACCGATATCTGTGCCAAACTGATTGCTGCTGGGGTGGATAAAATGCACTTCTATACGCTCAATCAGGCCGGTATCATCGGCCAGATTATCCGGCAGCTACCCCGTTAGCCAATAAAAAAGCGCGCTCTTTACAGACCGCGCTTTTTTTATGTCGCCAGACAGATGGTCGTGGCACTTATTGCAGTGAGAAGCCTTGCGGATTGAACATGGCATCTTCCACAAACAGGTAGTCTTGTTTGCGTGTCTCGTCCCACAGCACCATCATGGTCACCCAGCGGATATCCTCCATGCTCAGGGTTTCTTGCGGCAGTACCATGGCGCGGTCAACAATCAGATCGCGCTCGTAGGCCGTGATGATCTCGCTGCGTTGCAACAGCGTCAAGAAGTTCAGGCTTTCATCATTGATCTTGCCACGCTCCATGTCGCAGAAGATGCGGATGGCCGTGGGATCCTGTAGGTATTGCGGACGCTGCACAGAGCGACGCAAGTCCTTCACCCAGTCCACCGCGTGCAGAATGTCCTGATGGTTGAATCCGGCCTGAGACAGTTCATAGGCCATGATGGTCTCGTCTGTCTCTTTGAGCTCAAACGCATCATGTTTGTCCCAGTAATTTTGATATATGAATATCAATACTTCCAACATCTATAGCTTCTCCTCTAGCACGCTGTGACATAGACGGCGCGATGGGTGTGCCCTGGTGCAACCTTAAGCCAGCCGCTGAAATTGGCCGCTGGTGAGTTGACTGACCACACCTTCTAATTCAAGTAGTGTAAGAATGGTGGAAACTTGTTCTGGCGTCAAGCCTGCACGGGCCGCAATCTGCTCGGCATACAGGGGGTCAAATCCCATGCAAACCAAGACAGGGCTTGCTTCGGCGGGTAGGCTAGTCCAATCGGGTAATGGCCCATTCGGGCTAATGGCATCGGCCGGATTTGGCAGCCGGACATGCCTGAGTTCGCTGATGATATCTGCGGTGGATTCAACCAGTTTGGCACCCTGTTTGATCAAGGCGTGGCAGCCTTTGGCCACCGGCGAGTGTATAGACCCCGGCACGGCAAACACTTCTCGCCCCTGTTCTATAGCTTGTCTGGCCGTGATCAGTGAGCCGCTGTCGATGTTGGCTTCCACCACCAGACAGCCTTCTGACAGGCCACTGATGATGCGATTGCGTCTGGGGAAATTGTGACTGAGTGAGGGCGTGCCCAGCGGGTATTCGGAGAGCAGCAAGCCGTATTGGGCAATATGGTGGGCGAGGGCTTTGTGTCTGGCCGGGTAGACAATATCCAGCCCGGTACCGACCACCGCGATCGTGGCGCCATCGGCCTTGAGGGCGCCTCGGTGTGCGGCACCATCTATGCCCAAGGCGAGCCCGCTGACCACCACAAACCCGGCCCGACATAGGCTTTCGGCAAAGTTCTCGGCGGTGGCTTCCCCTTGCGGGGTGGCATGACGGCTGCCCACCACCGCCAGCCCTGGCCGTTTAAGGACTTGCAGATTTCCTTTGGCGTAGAGGACGGGGGGCGGTTGATCTGTTTCCAGCAGCCTGGCCGGATAATAGGGGTCCGCCAGCGTGATCAGATGATTGTCGGTCTCTGCCAGCCATGCCAGCGTGTGGGCAATGTGGGGATCTTCCAGTGCGGTTTGGATGCCGCTGACCACCTCTTTACTAACGACTTCGCGTAAAGCGGAATGGGTGGCGGCCAGTACGGCCTCGGGGGTCTTGAAGTGCAGCAGTAGCTGGCAAAAGGTCGCACTGCCCAGTCCGCTCACCAGGCTGAGTGCGATCCAGGGTCTGTACTGTTCAGTCGAGGTCACGCAATGGCCTGTCGGTCATGGCGTACGGACAACATCTTCAGCATGAATGGGCTGCGAAGCCTGCATGACCAAGGCATAAGACAGCGTAGGGTAGGCTTTGAATACCATCACCAGCCCAACCGGTTCATCGGGCAGTTGCAGGGTGACCGGGTGTTTGGGATCGGATTCGGGGTCGGTCATGCTGGCCCCTTTGCGCAACACGGCGAGGACGTGACCCCGTTCCAGCCCCTGGTCGGTGCCGCGGTTGAGGACCACCACGCGACCGTAGCCGGTTTCATTAATGCCTTCGCTAATGCGCGCAATCTGCCCTTGGATATTCGCTTCTGGCGCGTGTGGCACAAACGCCGGACTCAATTCATCCTCCAGCGCAATCAGCTTGTCCTTCACGGCGATTTCTTCACGGGCCTGGGTGACCGTGAGGGTGGCTGGCTGGCCTGGTCTGAGCATTTTTGCCTCACCCAGATAATGGGCTTCTGTGCCCAACACCTCGCCATTTTCAGGATCTTTGACCGGTTCTCCTTCGCGGTAAATCGCCCAGGTATTGCGCGGAGATTCCGACATGCCTTGCACATAAATATGGGCGCCCGGGCTCAGAATTTCTCGCTCTTCCTGCGCAGCTATGATTCTGGGCGCTGCTTTCAACTCTTCGGGAGAGATTAGTAGCGGCTTGGTGAGAAAAGGCAAAATCACATTCGGTTGTATCGGAGGAATCACATCTCCTTTGATCGGGGTGACGATGACGCCTGGCTCAAGCGTGATGGATTCGCGCACCAGTTTAAGTACAGGTGTACCAGAGCTGGTGTCGAGCACAATCACATCCCCAGGATAGATCCAATGCGGGTTCTTGATGCGTTCGCGGTTGAGCTGCCAAATTTGGGGCCATTGCCAGGGATTTTTAAGAAATTTGGCAGAAATATCCCACAAGGTGTCCCCTTTAACGACTACATGGCGATCTGGGTGCTGCGCGCGTAAAGGAATTTCTTCCGCCTGAGCCATCAAGCTGCTACAAGCCAGCGCAAGCGAGGTTATAATTTGAACAATTTTGGTCATGTATCGTCTCTGTTTTATACAGCACGGTTAATCAGGCAGCATGGATTTGTGCATTGTGCCCGCAATATCGACCAATCTAGCATGGGTTTAAAGTTCTTATCAAGGCGAAAAAGCGGGCGTTTTACCCTGTGTTCGCCAACAACTGAATGGAAAGATTTGTAGAGCATGGCATTACTCCCCATTTTGCAATATCCGGATCCGCGCCTGCATACGGTGGCTAAGCCGGTGCAGACATTTGATGCGGCGCTGGCGCAACTGGTCAGTGACATGGCCGAGACCATGTACGATGCACCGGGCATCGGTCTCGCCGCGACGCAGGTCGACCAGCATATTCAGCTGATTGTGATTGATCTCAGCAAGGAGAAAGATGATTTGCTGGTGCTGATCAATCCGCGCATCATTGCGCAGTCTGGCAGCCAAGATTACGAAGAAGGCTGTTTATCCGTGCCAGGCATCTATGAAAACGTCACCCGTGCCGAGTTTATTACGGTAGAGGCGCAAGATGTCCATGGCAAGCTGTTCAAGCTCGACGCTGACGGCTTGCTCAGTGTGTGTATACAGCACGAAATGGATCACCTGAAAGGTAAGGTCTTCGTCGAGTATCTGTCAACGCTCAAGCGTAACCGTATCCGTACCAAAATGGTCAAGCACGCTCGCGAAATCGATCGTAACAGTTACTAAAGGCAGGAGCCCCTCATGCGTATTATTTATGCCGGCACGCCGGAGTTTGCCGTGCCTGCCCTGCAGGGTCTGATCGACGCTGGCCATGATATTGTGATGGTACTGACCCAGCCAGACCGTCCGGCTGGACGGGGCATGCAGCTCAAAGCCAGCCCAGTGAAGCAACTGGCCTTGCAACATGGTTTGCCCGTGTATCAACCCGAGAGCCTTAAACCGGCAGAAGTGCAGACAGCCCTAGCTGCGGTCGCCGCCGATGTGATGATTGTGGCGGCCTATGGTCTGATTATTCCGACGCCGGTGCTTGAGATGCCACGCTTAGGCTGTTATAACATTCATGGCTCACTGTTGCCGCGCTGGCGTGGGGCTGCGCCGATTCACCGGGCTATTCTGGCCGGGGATGGCGAGACCGGTGTCACCATCATGGAGGTGGTGCCCAAGCTGGATGCAGGCAACATGGTTAGCAAATGGTCGGTGCCTATCACCGATAATGACACCACACAAAGCCTGCATGATGCCATTAGCCGCGAAGGCGCGCGCCTGATGGTGGAGGCCATGCAGACCCTGCAACAGACGGGTCAATTGGCCTCAGAGGTGCAGGATGAGTCTCTGGTGACCTATGCGCACAAACTGGAAAAAGCAGAGTCGGCCATACAGTGGGGTCAGGCGGCAGAGCAGGTATCGCGTCAGGTACGTGCATTTAATCCCTTCCCAGTCGCGACCGCACTCTTCAAAGGCCAGGTCTGCAAACTGTGGTTTGCGCAAACCGCGAGCGGCAGTGGTGCGCCGGGCGTGGTGTTGCAAACGCAGCCCTTGCGAGTGGCCTGTGGCACTGGCGCCATCGAGATTCACGCGTTGCAGTTGCCGGGTGGCAAACGGCAGACCGCCCAGCAGTTTGTGCAAGGGCAGCATGTGCAGGTAGGCGATCTGTTTCAGTAAGTAGCTTGGCTGCCATTGAAAAACATAGACCCTCACCGCATATTAAGAGCAGTGTATGGTGTATTTAAGGAGTTGTGATGTTAGGTAACTGGACCAAAACCTTTGTGCTGATGGCCGCGATTACCGCCCTGTTTGTGGCGGTAGGGGGTGCGCTGGGCGGCCAAGGGGGGATGTTGATGGCCTTATTGCTGGCAGGGGTCATGAACTTTTATGCCTACTGGTTTAGCGATCAAGCCGTGCTCAAGATGTATGGTGCCGTTGAAATCAACGCCGAGAACAACTTTGGTAACGGGCAGTTTCGCAATTACTACAACATGGTGAAAGAGCTGGCCGAACGTGCAGCCTTGCCCATGCCGCGCGTGTTTGTCATCAACGAGAGCCAGCCTAACGCATTTGCCACCGGCCGCAACCCGGAAAACGCGGCGGTTGCGGCAACCACTGGCATCATGCAGATTCTGAGTGAGCGCGAGTTGCGTGGTGTGATGGCGCATGAACTGGCCCATGTCAAAAATCGCGACACCCTCATCTCTACCATCTCGGCCACTGTGGCCGGTGCAATCTCTTCTATTGCGCAGTTTGGCATGATGTTTGGTGGTGGCCACCGTGAGGGGGAGGATAGACCCAATCCGCTGATCGGTATTTTGATCATGGTACTGGCACCGCTGGCGGCCTCTCTGATCCAGATGGCCATCTCCCGTTCGCGCGAGTATGAGGCTGATCGCATGGGCGCGGATATCAGTCGTGACCCCAAGGCGCTGGCGGCTGCGCTGGAAAAAATTCACAACTATGCGCACCAGATTCCCAATATGACGGCAGAGCAACATCCAGAGACCGGGCAGATGATGATCATCAATCCATTGTCTGGCGCCGATCTGGCCGGCTTGTTCAGTACGCATCCGCAAACCGAGGAGCGCATTCGTCGGTTGATGGCGCTGGCACATCAGTATTGATACCTTGCGCGAACGCATCGAATCAGGCTTTCCACGGAAAGCCTTTTTTAATGCCTGCGTTTTTCACTGTGCAATTGGGTGGCATCAAGTAGAATAGCTTTTTTTGCCCAGAGAATTGTTTTGCAAGTTGCCCAGTTAATTGCCGCTCATGCGGTGGCCGAAGTGTTGGCCGGACACAATCTGACCGTTTCCATGCCCAAAGCCTTGCGTAAGGTGAAGGCCGCGACGGCGCAGCAACAAGCGGCAGCGCAAGACTACAGCTATCTGGCATTGCGTTTTTATGCCGAGTCAGCGGCCTATTTAAAAGCGCTCACGGCTAAGCCAGTGACCGATAGCCGTGTACAGGCGTTATTGCTGGTGGCACTGGCCCAGCTGTTACACAGCGATGACAATGACTTTACCGTGGTGAACCAAGCAGTCGAAGCCGCAGGGCAGACGGGGCAGCGCTGGGCCAAAGGCTTGGTCAATGCCGTGTTGCGCAACTTTTTGCGCCAGCGCACGGCGTTGGCGGCAGAAGTGGCGCAGAGTGAGTCCGCGCGCTTCAATTATCCGCAGTGGTGGATCAACACCCTCAAGCAGCAGTATCCACAGGATTGGCAAGACATTCTGGCAGTGGGCAATAGCCATCCGCCCCTGACGCTGCGCGTCAATCAACGCAAAACGGACGTGCCGACCTATCTGCAACTGCTGACGCAGGAAGGCTTGCCTGCGGTGGCGCTGGGTGGTTGGGTCATCATGCTGCAGCAACCGGTGCCGGTACACAAGTTGCCAAACTTTGCCCAGGGGTGGGTCAGTGTGCAGGATGCCGGCGCGCAGTGGGCTGCGCCATTACTGGATGTGCAGCCGGGCATGCGTGTATTGGATGCCTGTAGCGCACCGGGCGGCAAAACCTGCCACATTCTTGAAACCAGTGAGGCCAGCGTATGGTCTCTCGATCAGGAGGCGGCGCGCTTGAGCCGCGTGCAAGAAAACCTGCAAAGGCTGGGGCTGCAGGCGACGGTACGTGTCGGCGATGCCGCCATGGCTGACTGGTATGACGGCCAGCCCTTCGACCGTATTCTGGCCGATGTCCCTTGCAGTGCCTCTGGCATCGTGCGTCGCCATGTCGACATGAAGTGGTTGCGCCGGCCAGAAGATTTGCCGGCGTTTGCACGTACGCAGGCGCAGATTTTATCGAATCTGTGGCAAATGCTGGCAAAAGACGGTAAATTGTTGTATGTGACATGTTCGATCTTCCAACAAGAAAACGAAATGCAAATTGAACAATTCTTACACTCGCACCCGGATGCGACCAGATTGCCTGTGGCGTTTGACAACGCGATACTGCCTGCCAAGCGCAGCCTAGGCGGCCAGCTATTGCCCACGGCCGAGCATGATGGTTTGTTTTATGCGCTACTGCAAAAACATTAAATATTGGCTTGCTCTGAGTGTGATGCTCAGTCTGACCACGCTGGCAGTGCTGGCGGCGGGTAATCATGCCCATATTCGAAGCGCCGAACTCATTTTGCGGGAAGAGCTGTGGACGCTGGATGCCGATATGGATATTCAGTTTGGCCGTGGCGTCGAAGAAGCCCTCAGCAAAGGCGTTTCGCTGACTTTTCTCTATGAGTTCCAGATCATCAAGCCGCTCAAATACTGGTTTGACGATGAGGTGGTGACCGAGCGGCGCGCGGTCACGCTGAACTACCACGCACTGACGCGACAATATCTGGTCAACTACCCGCAGCAGCAAAAGGTGTTTGATAGTTTGGCCGACGCCAGACGTGAGCTAGGCCAGATTCATGACTGGCGACTGGTGCCGCATGGCGTGTTGGAAAAGAACCAGCCCTATCAGGCGGCGCTCAAAATGCACCTGGATACCAGCAAGTTGCCCAAGGCCCTGCAACTGGATGCCCTAGGTGAGAGTGACTGGGAACTGGTGACGCCGACCTTTAGCTGGTGGATCAAGGACTCTCCGCGCTAACCCTATGCGATATGTCCTGATTCTGTCGATTGCGCTGGCGGCAGCTCTGCTGTATCTGTTGTCTCTGGCCAGTGCCAACACCGCCATCAGCGGTGACTACTACCTTGCACTGCTCTATACCAACGCCGGCCTGGCCATGCTGTTGCTGGGTGTGATCGCTTACCAATTGCGCCATCTTTACCGTACCGCCAAAGCCAAACAGGTGGGCAGCAAGCTTAACTTCCGCCTGTTGGTGACTTTTGCGCTGATGGCGCTGATTCCGGGCATGATTGTCTATCTGGTATCCGTTAACTTTCTGTCGCGCTCTATTGAGTCATGGTTCAACGTCAAGGTGGAGTCTGCGCTCGATGGCGGTTTGAATCTGGGCCAGCGTGCCCTGGACATCATGTTGGGTGACGTCAAGGAAAAAGCCCAGAGCATGGCGGTCTCCTTGTCCTTGCAACCGGCACGCTCACATTACAATCAGCTGAATGACTTGCGCGAAAAAGCGGGGATACAAGATGCTGCACTGCTCAGTCCGCAAGGGGCGATTTTAGCCGTCAGCAGTTCGGATCCTAGCAGTTTCTTACCAGAGTTACCCTCGGTGCCGCAGTTACGTCAGGCCCGTAGCGGCGTCTATGGCAAGATTGAGCCTATCCCTGGCAAAGGCTTGTATATGCGGGTGCTGATTCCGGTAGAAACGCTGGGCATTACTGGTGAGATGCGCATCTTGCAATTGATGCAGCCGGTGCCGCAGGCTTTGTCCAATACGGCGGAGTCGGTGCAGGACGTCTATCGCGAATATCAAACCCTGTCTTACAGCCGGCAGTCTCTCCGAGAGATTTTTATGCTGACGCTGACCATGATTCTGCTGCTCTCCATGCTGGGGGCACTGGCGGTGGCCTTTGCCCTCAGTCGGCGCATGGCGCAGCCACTGACCGTGCTGGCAGAAGGCACACGCTTAATTGCCAGTGGCGATTACTCGCAGCAATTGCCCTCGTTTGGTAAAGATGAACTGAGCGTGCTGGTCAAGTCGTTTAACAGCATGACCCGTCAGCTGCAAGACGCCAAGAACGCCTCCGAGCAGAGTCGCCAGCATGTGGAGTCTGCGCGGGCTTATCTGGAAGCCATCCTTTCGCACCTGAGCTCTGGTGTGATGACCATCAACGAGCAGGCCGAACTGCGCGTCTATAACCTGGCAGCGACCAACATTTTGGGCATCTCGCTGGTGGCGTTCAAAAACAAGGTGTTTACCGAGATTGCCAACGAGAACCGCTATCTGCAACCGTTTATTGCGCTGGTGATGCAGCATTATGAGGATACCTTGCAGTTCGACCACCATGAGCGGCACTTGACCAGCCAGATCGAGATTGAAGGCGTGCATGGCAAGCAAGTGTTGATGTTGCGTGTGACACGTCTACCCGAAGGTGCCGGACACGGACTGGTGGTGGTGTTTGATGATGTTACCGCCATGGCGCAGGCCCAGCGTGATGCCGCTTGGGCCGAGGTGGCCAGACGGTTGGCCCACGAAATCAAGAACCCGCTGACGCCGATTCAACTGTCGGCAGAGCGCTTACAGTTCAAATTGCAGGACAAGCTGGACAGCAAGGACGCAGAGATGCTGCTCAAGTCCACCGATACCATCGTCAACCAGGTGCAGGCGATGAAGAACATGGTTAATGAGTTTAGTGAATACGCCAGAACACCGGCGGCGCAGTTGGTGAAAGTGGATTTAAATGCTTTAATTCGTGATGTGAGCCGACTCTATAATGCTTCATCCGTGAAGCTGTCTTTGGTGCTGCACGAGCAACTGCCTGAGATTTATGCCGATGCCACCATGATGCGGCAAATCCTGCATAATCTGTTACAAAACGCGCAGGATGCGCTGGTGCAGATCAGCGAGCCGCAAATTGTCGTATTGACCGACTATGATGGCGAACGTGTAAAATTATCCGTGACCGACAATGGCACTGGTTTTGCGACGGATGTGATGGCCAGGGTGTTTGAGCCCTATGTTACAACCAAGTCGCATGGCACTGGCCTCGGTTTGGCGATTGTGAAAAAAATGATA
>CAYTIV010000013.1:0-24116 GCA_964437895.1 uncultured Methylotenera sp. | reverse complement strand
CGAAAAACAACTGACCGAGATGGCATAACATGCAATTCTTTGCTGAATTATTTGGTTCCTACTGGGCAGACGTGCAGCTGGTAGTATGGACACTAGTTAAAATTGTGGCCATTGTGTTGCCATTGATGATAGGGGTTGCATACCTGACGTTAGCAGAACGTAAAGTCATTGGTTATATGCAGGTGCGAATTGGCCCTAACCGAGTGGGTTATTTTGGCCTACTGCAACCACTAGCTGATGGTTTAAAGCTACTTTTTAAAGAAATCATTCTGCCAACCGCTTCTAATAAAGCGCTGTTTTTTATTGGGCCGGTATTAGCCATTGCACCGGCATTTGCTGCCTGGGCAGTCGTGCCGTTTGACGCAACCTTGGTACTCGCTAATATTGATGCGGGTTTACTTTATATTCTGGCTATGACGTCGGTTGCAGTATATGGCGTGATTATTGCCGGTTGGGCATCTAACTCAAAATACGCTTTCCTCGGGTCTTTGCGCTCTGCGGCACAAATTGTGTCTTATGAAATCGCCATGGGCTTTACCTTGGTTGGTGTATTGATGTGCGCCAATTCACTTAACTTAGGCAAGATTGTTTTGGGGCAAGAGGGCGGTTTCTGGCACTGGTATTTCCTTCCGCTGTTTCCATTATTTGTCGTGTATTTCATTAGTGCAGTGGCTGAAACCAACCGTGCACCATTTGACGTGGCCGAGGGTGAATCAGAGATCGTGGCTGGATTCCATGTGGAGTACTCCGGCATGGCGTTTGCTGTGTTTTTCTTGGCTGAGTACGCCAACATGATGCTGGTATCTATGCTGGCAGCGTTAATGTTTTTGGGTGGTTGGTTGTCTCCAGTGCCATTTCTACCAGATAGCATCTTGTGGTTGCTGGCTAAAGTTGCATTCTTGTTGTTCCTTTTCTTGTGGTTCCGTGCGACGTTTCCTCGTTATCGCTATGACCAGATTATGCGCTTGGGTTGGAAAGTGTTTATTCCCATCACCTTGGTTTGGATTATTGTGGTTGGGGCGATGATGCAAACCCAGTGGGCTTACTTGTTCCACTAAGTGGTTAAAACATATACAGGAATTTTGGAAACCTAACGATGTTCAATTCGATTAAAAGTACATTAGGTAGTTTGATGTTATGGGAAATGCTGAAAGGCATGGCCCTGACCGGACGCTATTTCTTTGCCAAAAAGATCACCATTCAATATCCAGAAGAGCGTACGCCGCAATCCAACCGCTTTCGCGGCCTGCACGCCTTGCGTCGTTACCCTAACGGCGAAGAGCGTTGTATTGCGTGTAAATTGTGCGAGGCGGTATGCCCGGCGATGGCCATCACTATTGAGTCAGAACAGCGCGATGATGGTACCCGTCGTACCACGCGTTATGACATCGACCTGACCAAGTGCATTTTCTGTGGCTTTTGCGAAGAGTCCTGCCCGGTGGACAGTATTGTGGAAACACGCATTTTTGATTATCACGGTGAACAGCGCGGCGACCTGTTGTATACCAAAAAAATGTTGCTGGAAGTGGGCGACAAGTACGAGGCGCAGATTGCTGACGATCGTGCGCAGGATAAGGCTTATCGCTAAGAGCGGACAGGAAGAATCATGTTATTTACCGATATCGTTTTTTACGTTTTATCAGCCATCCTGCTGTTTTCAGGTATCCGCGTGATCACGACGCGCAATCCGGTGCATGCAGCGCTTTTTCTGGTGCTGGCTTTTTTTACCGCCGCAGGCATCTGGCTGCTGCTGGAGGCTGAATTTTTGGCCATCGCCCTCATTCTAGTCTATGTGGGCGCGGTGATGGTGTTGTTCCTGTTTGTAGTGATGATGCTAGACATTAATCTCGATCGCCTGCGCGAAGGGTTTTGGGAGTATCTGCCAATGGCCGGGTTAATCGGGCTGTTGATGGTGGTGGAAATGACCATGGTGTTGGCAGAAAAGAATTTGCGCCCGAGTCAGGCGGTAGAACTTCCAGCCAATTACAGCAACACCGCGGCCTTAGGTAAGGTCTTGTATACCGATTACTTGTTGCCATTTGAGCTGGCCGCGGTAGTACTGCTGGTCGCTATGATTGCGGCCATTGTGCTGACTTTGCGCGAGCGTCAGGACAACAAGTCGATGAACCCGGCTGAACAAGTCAAAGTAAAACGCAACGACAGACTGCGCATCATTTCTATGCCTGCTGAAGTCGAGGCGCCGGCATCACCTGCAGAGGAGCAAAAATAATCATGGTCGGTTTGTCACACTACCTGATCCTTGGCGCACTGATGTTTGCTATCAGCGTCATTGGTATCTTCCTGAATCGAAAGAACGTCATCATTCTGCTGATGGCCATCGAACTGATGCTGCTGGCAGTGAACCTCAATTTTGTTGCCTTCTCGCACTACCTCAATGACATGGGTGGCCAAGTATTTGTATTTTTCATTCTGACCGTGGCTGCGGCAGAGTCTGCGATTGGTCTGGCCATTCTGGTCGTCCTGTTCCGCAATCTGCGCACCATCAATGTGGATGATTTGGATCAGTTAAAAGGTTAAGTGTCATGACAATCAAGCAAATCCTGATATTGATCCCCTTGTTGCCCTTGATGGCAGCAGCGGTGGTGGGTATTTTTCGTAATCACCTGCCGCGCTGGGCCGCGCACGTGTTGACCATTGCTGGCGTAGGGGCTGCGTTTGCCTTGTCCGCCATGGTATTTAACCAGACACTGCATGGGTTTACGTTAAACGAGGCGGTCTATACTTGGCTGAATTCTGGTGATGTGCACTTCGAAGTCGGCTTTCTGATTGATAACCTCAGTGCCATGATGATGGTGGTAGTGACTTTTGTCTCGTTGATGGTTCACATCTATACCATAGGCTACATGCAGGAAGATCCTGGTTACAGCCGCTTCTTCAGCTACATTTCACTGTTTACTTTCTCCATGCTAATGCTGGTGATGAGTAACAACTTCATGCAATTGTTTTTTGGCTGGGAGGCCGTGGGTCTGGTTTCCTACTTGCTGATCGGTTTCTGGTTCACACGTCCAACCGCTATTTACGCCAACCTGAAAGCATTTTTGGTTAACCGTGTCGGTGACTTTGGTTTTCTGCTTGGCATCGGCATGGTGCTGTACTACTTTGGTAGCCTGGACTACGCCACGGTATTCCAGCGTGCGCCGGAACTGGCATCCACTCAGGTCAATTTGTTGGGTAGCTGTCAGTGGTCGCTCATGACCGTGACCTGCCTGCTGCTGTTTGTCGGTGCGATGGGTAAGTCTGCACAGGTGCCATTGCATGTATGGTTGCCAGATTCCATGGAGGGTCCTACCCCGATCTCGGCGCTGATTCACGCGGCGACCATGGTCACGGCCGGTATCTTCATGGTGGCCAGAATGTCACCTTTATATGAGTTGTCGACGACTGCCTTGTCCACGGTGATGGTGATTGGTGCGATTACCGCTTTGTTTATGGGTTTTCTGGGGATTATCCAGAACGATATCAAGCGTGTGGTGGCTTATTCGACCTTGTCACAATTGGGCTATATGACTGTCGCCCTCGGTGCATCCGCATACTCTGTGGCTATTTTCCACCTGATGACCCATGCCTTCTTCAAAGCGTTGCTGTTCCTTGGCGCGGGTTCTGTCATCATGGGCATGCACCATGATCAGGATATCCGCAATATGGGTAACTTGAAGAAATACCTACCCGTGACTTGGATCACCTCGCTGATAGGTTCGCTGGCACTGATTGGTACGCCGTTTTTTGCCGGGTTTTACTCCAAAGACAGCATTATCGAAGCAGTGGAGTTATCCCATATTCCAGGCAGTGGTTTTGCTTACTTTGCCGTCATTGTTGGTGTATTCGTCACCGCCTTTTACTCGTTCCGTCTCTACTTCTTGGTCTTTCATGGTCAGGAAAAATGGCGTCAGGCTGCACATGATCATGCAGCACACCATGACACGCATGCGACGGCAACGGCTGAGCATCATGACGATGCTCATCATGATCACGCGCATGACGATCACGCGCACCACCACGGTTTGGGGCCCAATGATGATCCGCATGAGCCCGGCTGGGTGGTGACATTACCATTGGCATTGCTGGCCATCCCGTCGCTGATCATTGGTTACGTTGCGTTGGAACCTATGCTGTATGGCGAGTTTTTCAAAGGCGTGATTTTCGTCAATGCCGAAGCGCATCCTGCTATGGAGCATCTGGCGCATCATTACCATACGCTGATGCATAGCCCGGCTGGCATGGCCTTGCATGGCTTTACTAGCCTGCCATTCTTCCTGGCCGCTTCAGGGGTGCTACTGTCTTGGTTCTTCTATATGAAGCGTCCTGATATTCCGGCTGCGATTCAGGCACGATGCCAGCTGATTAACCGCATTCTCGAGAATAAATATGGCTTTGACAGCTTTAACGAGAAGTTTTTTGCCGCGGGTTCACGCACGCTGGGTGGCCTGTTGTGGAAATTCGGTGACATTACGCTGATTGATGGTGCCATGGTTAATGGCACGGCGAACACTATGAGCAAAATCGCGGCCAAGGTGCGCAATCTGCAGTCCGGTTTAATTTACCACTACGCCTTTGCCATGATTATTGGCGTATTCCTTCTTATGACTTTCTTTATCAAGATCAACTAATGATGCATGCCGACCTCACAAGTATTTCCTGGTTAAGTCTGGCCGTCTGGCTGCCGGTATTTTCTGGTGTGCTGGTACTGTTGCTGGGCGGTGACCATAAGGCCTCATTGACGCGCTGGCTCGCATTGGCAGGCAGCTTGGCCAGTTTTCTGGTCACTGTGCCGCTATACACGCTGTTTGATGTGCAAGATGGCTTCTTCCAGTTTGAAGAGCTACTGCCTTGGGTACCAGCGTTTAATATGCATTATCACCTCGGTATCGATGGCTTTTCCATGCCACTGGTATTGTTGACCAGCTTTACGACTGTCATCGTGGTGTTGGCCGGCTGGGAGGTTATTACCAAGCATATTGCACAGTACATGGCGGCATTCTTGATTATGAGCGGTATCATGATCGGCGTGTTCACCGCATTGGATGCCATTCTCTACTATGTGTTCTGGGAAGCGATGCTAATTCCAATGTTCTTGGTGATCGGTATCTGGGGTGGCCCTAACCGCGTCTACGCGACCATCAAATTCTTCCTCTATACATTGCTCGGCTCCTTGCTGATGCTGGTAGCGTTTATTTACCTCTACCATCAAACCGGCAGTTTTGAGCTGGCTGATTATTACCTGTTGCCATTGAGCATGCAGGCGCAGATCTATATTTTCATCGCCTTCTTTATGGCCTTTGCCGTGAAGATCCCGATGTGGCCTGTGCATACCTGGTTGCCAGATGCTCACGTGGAAGCGCCAACTGGTGGTTCTGTCGTGCTGGCGGCGATTGCGTTAAAACTGGGGGGCTATAGCTTCTTGCGGTTTGCTATGCCGATTGCACCGGATGCTGCGCATTACTTCACCAGTGCCATGATTGCACTGTCGCTGATCGCGGTGGTTTACATCGCCTTGGTCGCCCTCGTGCAAAAAGACATGAAAAAGCTGATTGCTTACTCTTCAATCTCGCACATGGGCTTTGTGACCTTGGGTTTCTTTATGTTCAGCCAGCTGGCCCTCGAGGGCGCTGTGATGCAGATGATTTCACATGGCTTTATTTCATCGGCCATGTTCCTGAGTGTGGGCGTGCTGTATGACCGTGTGCATAGCCGTGAGATTTCCGCGTATGGCGGTGTCGTCAATAAAATGCCGGTATTCGCTGGGTTTGCGGTGCTGTTTGCCATGGCCAACAGTGGCTTGCCAGGCACCTCAGGCTTTGTGGGTGAGTTCATGGTCATTTTGGCGGCTGTTAAATTCAATTTCTGGGTGGCGTTTTTTGCAGCGACGACCCTGATTTTTGGCGCAGCTTACACACTGTGGATGACCAAGCGCGTATTTTTTGGCAATGTGACCAACCATCATGTGGCTGAACTCAGCGACCTCAACAAACGCGAGTTTCTGATTTTGGGCGTGCTCGCATTACTGGTGATTGGTTTCGGGGTTTATCCGCAACCACTCACTGAGGTGATGCAGGCCACCAGCGCCGAATTCCTGAAACATATGGCAATTTCTAAATTGCCAGTCACGGGCTATTAAGCAGGATTTAATAAAATGGATAATATGCAATTCGATTTGCTTGCTCTATTGCCAGAACTGGTAGTGTTGGGTATGGCCATGTTCATTCTGTTGCTGGATTTGTTTATCCTGCCGCAGAACCGTTTCATGCTTTATGGTTTGAGTCAGCTCACCTTGCTGGCTGCTGCAATTTTTACCTTCAAAACCCATACGCCTGCCGTTGGTTTTGCGTTCTCGCATATGTTTATCGATGACACGCTGGCAGACGTGATCAAGATGATGATGTATCTGGGTACGTCATTGATTCTGGTCTACACCCGCAAATACCTGCAGGACCGCAACCTTTATCGTGGCGAGTTCTATGCCATGGTGTTGTTTGGCCTGCTGGGCATGATGATCATGGTGTCTGGCCATAATTTGCTGACCATTTACATTGGCCTCGAACTGCTGTCGCTGTGCCTGTATTCTCTGGTCGCTTTCGACCGTGACAATCCACGTGCATCCGAAGCCGCCATGAAATATTTTGTACTGGGCGCACTGGCTTCTGGCATGCTGCTGTATGGCATGAGCATGCTGTATGGCATGACCGGTAGCCTAGATGTGAGTGATATTGCCAGCGGCATTTCCCAGCAGCCTAAGAGTCCTGTATTGATCATGGGCTTGGTGTTCTTGGTCTCCGGTTTAGCGTTTAAGTTTGGCGCTGTCCCATTCCAGATGTGGGTGCCCGATGTCTATCAAGGCTCCCCAACACCCATGACCTTGTTGATTGGCTCTGTGCCCAAATTGGCGGCTTATGCAATGACGGTGCGTCTGCTGGTACAAGGTCTGCACCCACTGGCGCTGGACTGGCAGGACATGTTGGTGTTGATGGCGGTATTGTCGATTATCATCGGTAACTTTAGTGCGATTGTGCAAACCAACCTCAAGCGCATGTTGGCTTACTCCACCATTTCGCATGTCGGTTTTATTATGTTTGGTATGATGAGTGCCAATGCCAACGGCTTTGCTTCCAGCTTTTTTTATATCAGTGCCTACGTGCTGATGTCGATTGCCGGCTTTGGCGTCATCTTGCTGTTGAGCCGCCAAGGCTTTGAAGCAGAGGAGATCGATGACCTCAAAGGCTTGAACCAGCGTCATCCATGGTTTGCCTTTATGATGCTGATCATCATGTTCAGCATGGCGGGCATTCCACCCACCATAGGCTTTTATGCCAAATTCACGGTGCTGCAGGCTGCCTGGCAGGCTGGCTTTACCTGGCAAGTGGTACTGGCGGTACTCATGGCCACGATTGGTGCGTTCTACTACCTCAACATCGTGCGCAAGATGTACTTTGATGCCCCTGAAACACAAGCGCCTTTAACCGCGCCCAGCGATATGCGCCTAGTACTCAGTGTACACACACTGGCCTTGTTAGGCTTGGGCCTGTTCCCAGAAGTGTTGCTAGGTGTCTGTGGTCAAAGTCTGTTGGTGAGTTTGCAATAATCATGGCCCCTAAACTCATTTTTCTATTGCTGATGTTGTTCATGGCTAATCTGGGCTGGCTGTCAGATCGCTGGCTGGGGCTCGCAGGTACCGTCAGCCAGCTCTGGCAGCGTTTTGCGGCGATGATTCCGGCTTATCTGATCACGCTGGTGATCGCCTACCTGGTTGAGCGTTTTGTCATGGGCCAGGTCTGGCCACAAGGCTGGGAGTTTTACAGTGTCACCTTGTGTGTGTTTTTAGTGCTGTCGTTTCCTGGCTTCATCTATCGCGTGCTTTGGAAATAAGCACACGTCATATTAATTTCATCAATTCTTCACAACAGTTTCAAGCACACAGATCAGACTACGCTGGCTAACAAGCTAGTCGGGCCCGTCCCGGAAAGGATCTGTGATGCTGAAATTACAACAAACGCTGGGTTGGGCGCAGTCGCTAGATAGTCGATTGTGTGTCAAAGTCAGCCATACCAGCCAATATCGTCTGATAAGACAGCTGTTTCGCGCCATCTCCCGTATGGGCGATGGTATGTTCTGGTACTTGCTGATGGCAGTGATTGCTTTCACGCAGGGCACCCCTGGGCTCTATGTGTGTGCCCATATGCTGACTGCTGGGTTAACTGGCACGCTGGTCTACAAGTGGCTCAAACATCGGACCAGTCGCCCTAGGCCGTTTCAGGTGCGGCAGGATGTGCTGTTGAGTGGCACACCGCTCGATTACTTCAGTTTTCCTTCCGGACATACCTTGCATGCGGTTGCCTTTGGTGGGGTAGCGGTGCAGCACTATCCACAATTGCTACCTATCATCGCACCGTTTGTCGCGCTGGTAGGGCTTTCCCGCGTGGTGTTGGGCTTACACTATCCTAGTGATGTCGCGGCCGGTGCGCTCGTTGGTTATCTGTTGGTGTTTCTCTATACCCCATTGTTTTAAGTATGCCCCTGATGGGGGAGGTGCAAAGCAGCGAGAGAGGTGGTTTTTCGTCATGGTACGGCCTGCAAATTTGCAACTAAATACTGAATTCCTATAAACAATGGGGTTATTTACAAAATATTTGTTGCCAATCGACGAGAATCAGTGCATAGTCTAGCCTCACGAAGTTCAAGTAGTGTTGTTGTCTCCGGTTCTATCTTTTGGTTCTATTGCTACTTCTCGCCATCTTGATCCTCGTTTTAATGGGTTTAGCCCGATTTTTTATTTTTTATCCAAGGATTTATTATGGTGACAGGTTCTGTTAAATGGTTTAACGACTCTAAAGGTTTTGGTTTTATTACTCCGGACAACGGTGGCGAAGACTTGTTCGCACACTTTTCTGCAATTCAATCTGCAGGCTTCAAAACTTTGAAAGAAAACCAACGCGTAAGCTTTGAAGTAGCTACTGGTCCTAAGGGCAAACAAGCTGCAAACATTCAAATCATTGAATAATTCAACGCTTGTCCGCAGGGTGGCTTAGTCACCCGCCGGAAAAAGCCCGGACATTCCGGGCTTTTTTATTATCAAAAGGAGTTTGAATGGCAAAAGAAGAGTTAATTGAAATGCAAGGTGCAGTCACAGAGATTCTGCCTGATGCACGTTATCGCGTAAAACTGGATAACGGTCACGAGCTGATCGCTTATACAGGCGGTAAAATGCGTAAACACAAAATCCGTATTTTGGCTGGCGACAAGATCACCATCGAAATGTCACCTTATGATATGGATAAAGGCCGCATCATTTTCCGTCATTTGGAACCACGCAAGCCCTTCTAATGCGGTGCTAGGCTTGTAAGGTGCCGATGGCCTGCAACGCAGATTGCAGTGCATCTCGGTCCTGCAGCACCGCTGGCTCTAGGCGCAAAAAAGCTTCAATACGGGCACGCAATAGGCGATAAGCCTGCTCAAAGCTTGCCTGAATCTCTTCTTCACTTCCTGTCGCTTTGGCTGGGTCATCCACGCCCCAGTGTGCCCGCATGACCGGGCCCAGATAGGCCGGACAGGTTTCCCCCGCAGCATTCCCACACACTGTAATGACAATATCCGGTGTCACCGGCAGATCCTGCCATGACTTACTGTAATAGCCTGCCGTTGAAATGCCTTTTTGCTGCAACAGTTGCAGCGAACGTGGATGTACTTCCCCCGTAGGCTGGCTGCCAGCACTTAAGGCCCGTAGGCCGTTAGGCGCGAGATGATTGAATGTGGCTTCAGCCAGGATGGAGCGGCAAGAGTTGCCTGTACACAAAAACAGAATATTCATTTTTAAACACTTTCATACCAAGGTTTACTGCGGTTCACCAGCGCGACGATGGATAACATCACGGGCACTTCAATTAACACACCGACCACCGTGGCCAGCGCGGCGCCCGATTCCAGTCCAAACAGTGCGATGGCGGTAGCGACCGCCAATTCAAAGAAATTGGAGGCACCGATAAGGGCAGAGGGGCCCGCGACGCAATGTGCGACTTTCAACTTGCGATTGAGCCAATAGGCCAGCAGTGCATTGAAGTAGACCTGTATCAAAATCGGGATGGCAATCAGGCCGATGACCACCGGCTGCGCCAGGATCTGCGGACCCTGAAAGGCAAACAGCAACACCAACGTGAGTAGCAGGGCGGCGATGGAGTAGGGTTGTATCAGCTGTTGCACATGGGCCAGACGCGCAGGACCGGCGGCCAGTAAGCGGTAGCGTAATAGTTGACTAAACAGCACAGGCAGCACGATAAAGAGTGCGACAGAGACCAGCAAGGTCTGCCAGGGGATGCTGATGCTAGAGAGGCCCAGCAGCAATGCGACGATAGGTGCAAAAGCGACCAGCATAATCGTATCGTTGATGGCGACCTGTGATAGGGTGAACTTGGCGTCGCCGTGACATAGCAGACTCCAGACAAACACCATGGCCGTGCAGGGCGCTGCCGCCAGCAAAATCAATCCCGCGATATAGCTGTCTATTTGCGCAGCTGGCAACCAGTCCGCAAATAGGTGCCGGATAAACAACCAGGCCAATAGCGCCATCGAAAATGGTTTGACCAGCCAGTTGATGGCCAACGTTACGCCTATACCCCTGCCGTGCGCCAGTACTTCTCGCATGGCGCTAAAATCTACCTTGATCAGCATAGGAATAATCATCAGCCAGATCAGGCCTGCAACCGGCAAATTGACCTCAGCCAGTTTAAGCGTCGCTATGGTCTGAAACAGGGCGGGAAACAGCTTGCCCAACAGGATGCCACTGACGATGCAGGCGATCACCCACCAGGTCAGATGACGTTCGAAACGGCCAATAGCCGGGGTTTGCTCAGACATAGATTATCCTGACTTTTTCTTGAATGAGAGTGTGACCGCCTGCATCTGCGGCGTGCAACAAGCAGTGGTCTGCAGCTGCGTGCTGTCGTTAAAGGTGGGCGCACTGGCCAAGGTATGATAGTTTTCCCAGGCAATGCCAGAGGGGTCTTGTACCCAATGTTTGTTAGATTCAGCGTAGCAGCAGACAGTCCCGGTTTGCGTCACCATCTGTAGCTCGGCAGCCGCTAATCGGGCATGACTCTCCGCCAGTTCCGCTTCGCTGTCTACCTGTATGCCGAGATGATCCAATCCGGGGGCTTGTCCGCGTGCGCTAATAGCAAAGTTCACGCGCGGGTCCTCCAGCATCCATTTCGCATAATCAGGCTTCTCTACGGTTGGGCCGCTGCCAAATAATGTGGAGTAAAAAGCCACGCTGGCGGGCAGGTCGGCGACGGAAATATGCAGATGCATGCGTTTCATCAAGGGTTCTCCTGTGTAGGATGGCAATAGCTCGCTTCGCAACAAGCCGTTGTGCCTGCGCAGCAATTTTCGGTGAGATAAGCCAGCAAGGCATTCATGTGGTCATAACTGGCCCGGTAATAAATAAAACGCCCATCCTGACGGGCTTGAATCAGGCCCGCATGGCTGAGCTCTTTGAGATGAAAGGAGAGTGTGCTATTTGGCAGATTCAGAGTTTGCGAAATGACGCCGGCAGCCAGGCCGTCAGGCCCGGCTTGTACTAGACAACGGAAAATTTCTAGCCGCATGTGTTGGGCGAGGGCGGCCAGTGCGTTTACTGCTTGCGTTTGATTCATGTTTCTATATTTCCATTATTATGGAAATATGTCAAGCCAACAACGTCACCTCGTGTTGGCCCGCAATCATGTGGCGTCTGTGGGTGGGATCAGCCAGTGGGTCAGTCGCATGACCAAAGGTGCTAGCCACAGGATGCTGATAAACACTACCGGCCATGCCATCAGCACACTGCGACCCCAGCGGCTGAAAAATACCGCGCCGTTGACGCCTTGCAACAGTAGTAAGACCACACAGGTGAGATTTACAGTGACCACAGACATGAGCGCCGCAAACAGCCACTGCCGTTTGCGTGCTAGGGTTAACGTAGAGGGCGTTACCATGGGAGTGTTTGCTGCTCATGGAAAAAGCCGCCGGTGGGACCCGTTTCATCCAGCGTGGCCAATCGGACTGACGTTTTCCAGCTATCGCTAACTTCCATCGGTGCATGCGGCCCGCCCAATGCAGTTTTGACCCAGCCCGGATGTGCGGAATTGACTTTCACGTTGGTGTCTTTGAGCGCATGGGCCAGATGAATGGTAAACATGTTGAGCGCGGTTTTGGAGGCGTTATAGGCGAGGCCTTTGGCGGCGTCAATCGGTGAGTCTGGGCTACTGTGTAACGTTTGTGAGCCCAGGATGCTGGAGAGATTGACAATACGACCTGCTGGCGCGCGCGTCAGCAAGGGGAGTAGGGCCTGTGTCAACGCCACCACGGCAAAGAAATTGGCTTCGAAGGTTTGCTTTAAGGTGTCCTGCGCAAGGGTGGGGGTATTGTTTTGTCCCATGAGGGTTTCTTGCAGCATGCCTGCATTGTTGACCAGAATATCCAGCCTGCCAAAGCGGGATTCCATCGCTTGCGCCACGGCTTGTGGCGAATGCGCAAGTGTTGCATCGTAATGCACAGTCTCTGCGTCTATGCCTTCGTCACGTAATACCTGCACTGCCTGTTCGCCCTTGTGCGCGTCTCTGGCGGCAATGACCACCTTGATGCCTTGCTCGCCCAATTTTCTTGCTGTTTCCAGGCCGATGCCGCGATTTGCGCCGGTAATCAGTGCGACGCGTTGTGTAGATAAACTCATGCTGTTCTCCATTAGAAATATTAATTAAATACCAATCGGTAAATAAATAATAAAGGCGTTCGAATTGCGTTGTCAATATATTTCATACCAAGTGGTATAATATTTCGAAACTGTCAGGAGTGGTTGACTATGCACGTATCAGAACCTAGCAAAAAACGTGGCCGGCCGGTCGCATTTGATTATGAGACTGCGCTGGCGCAGGCCATGCATGCCTTTTGGCAATATGGTTACGAAGGCACGTCCATGAGCACATTGATGGAGGTGATGGGCATGAATAAGGCCAGTATCTATGCGGCTTATGGCAGCAAAGAGGACTTATTCAAAAAAGTGCTGGAGCGGTATGTCGCCGGCCCAGCCAATTTTATTGTCGATGCCCTGGCTAAAACAAGCGCAGCCGCCGTGGTCGAAGATTTTTTGACCCAAGCCGCGCGTGCACTGACGGGTGAAGACCAGCCGGTCGGCTGTTTGGTTATTCAGGGGGCGTTAGCGTGTAGTACAGATGCGGCCAGCGTGAAGCACTTACTCAGTGGCTATCGTCAGGCCATCGAGGCGCAGCTGACGCAACGCTTTGCGCGGGCAATTGTAGAAGGCGATTTGCAGGACTCGGTGGATGCCAGCGTATTGGCCAAGCTGGTGATGACGGTGCATCAGGGCATGAGCGTACAAGCAATCAGTGGCACCAGCCAGGCAGCGCTTGAAAGTGTCGCCCGCCTGACGACGGCTTTGATCATGCAGTCATCCGTGCGCGAACAAGCACCCACGCGTGTTTAAAGGGGGGTGCTTATAGTGCGTTGCGCACCAGCGTCATCGCAGCCAGTTTGGCGCGGGTGGCGGCACCGGTGTTTGGCGTCAGTCGTTCGACCAATGCCGCACCTTCAAACAGAATCGTCAATTGTTGCCCCAGGGCCTCAGGATCTTTGGCACCGGCATGGCGCGCGATTTCACACAAATAGCCTTGCAACTCCGCTGACAGCGTCACTGAGTACTGGTTAATTGGGTGCTCAGCCTCAGGAAACTCAACCGCGGCAATATGGAAGGGCAGTCCCTTAAACTCGGGCTGGCTAATCCACTCGGCCAGCAGTTCGCACAGCAACAGTAGTAAGGCTTGCGACTCCGCCTTGTGTGAGGCCATTTGTGCATTAAGCCAGGCATAAAATTTGTCAGACTTATCACGCAAATAGGCGGTGATGAGCTGGTTTTTACTTGGAAAGTGTTTGTATAGTGTGGCTTTCGCCACGCCGGCTTCCATGATGATGGTATCCACACCGGAGGCTTGGATGCCACGGCTGTCAAACAGGCTGCTGGCAATAGTCAGAATTTTTTCTCGCATGTTCATTTGTGATCCTCTTTCCTGATATTCAGGATTCCCGATGATTGCTTATAGGTTGCCTACACGGTCACGTCCCTGCGGACGCATCAACTCTTGTGGATACAGGCAGCTGACGTAGCCCAGTGCCTGACGTAAATGTTCTACCTGAGAGGCATCCACCGTGCCCTCGGTGACAAACAGAATAAATGCCTGTCGTTGTTTTTCTGGCAGCATGGCCGCCTGCGGCAGCTGGCAGCTGCCATTTTGCATTTTCTGATAGGCCAGGTTCAGCAAGCTCAGCGTCACCGGGTCTACCGTGCTAGCTTCGGTCTGCCCTGAGGCTATTTCCAACGGCGACCAAGCAGGGGTCATAGGTGTCTGTTTGACCGGCGCCCACATCAGCCACAGCACACAGAGGCTGGTCACCAGGCCTGTCCACAACATACGCTGGCGAGCAGGCTCACCGAGCTGGCTGTGTACCGATTGCTCGAACAGTTGCCAGGCATGGTCACGCTGCGCCTGTGATTGCACCTGTATGGCGCCAATCGCCATAAAAAACCACTGATCCAGCAGCGCCGGTGACACCGTTGCGCAAGAGCGTTGGCCCGCTTGTTCTATCATCGTTCTGAGCGCGGTAATCTCTTGCGCATTCAATGCGCGCATCTTGCCTGCCTGCGCCAGTCGTTCTTCATTCCAGTGCACGAGATCATGCTTGAGGCGGTAATACGGCGCATGTTTCGCCCACTGCTTTAACCCAAGCCGCCACATGCCATAGGCCAGCCATGCGATCCCTGCACGACCGTATGACTGTCTACGCTGTTTTCCTGTCGTTATCCAATTCACGTCCATCACCCCTAAAAAATCCGCTTGCTTTTTTTTCGACGCTTGCAGTAGACTGGAAAAAAGTGAACAGACCTGTCTGCATGTTAGCGTGGCAATGCATAAAAAGCAAGCAGTTGTCAGATCACCATTTTTCAGTAGCCAGTAGGCATCATAGCCGCGGCATCATTTCATAACAAGGGACTCACATGACATCACCATCCATCGCAACGCAATTGGCGGATTGGCGCGACCATGCGCTGGCGCTAGAACATGAAGTGAAACAGGTCGTCGTTGGTCAGGATAAAGCCATTCGCGCCATTAATATTGCCATTTTTGCCCGTGGGCATGTGCTGTTGGAGGGCGGCGTCGGGGTGGGTAAAACGACCTTGCTGCAATCGATTGCGCGCGCATTGGGCGGCGCTTACGAGCGTATTGAAGGCACGGTAGATCTGATGCCGAATGATTTGATCTATCACACGTTTCTCGGCGAGGATGGGCGCCCCAAGGTGGAAGAGGGGCCGTTGTTGCGTGCGGGTGAACACCTGTCTGTGTTTTTCTTCAATGAGATCAACCGTGCCAGACCGCAGGTACATGCGTTGATGCTGCGCGTGATGGCCGAACGTCATATTCATGCGTTCAAAAAGGAATACCGTTTGCCGCACATGCTGGTCTTTGCCGACCGTAACCAGGTCGAGAAAAACGAGACGTTTGAAATCCCGTCTGCGGCCCGAGATCGCTTCATGATGGAAATTCCCATCGAGATTCCGGATGACCGCGCTTTGCGCAAGGCATTGATGTTTGATGTGAAGTTTCAGCACGCCGAGCGCCTGACACAACAGGTACGCAACGGGGTGCTGGGCTATGACCAGCTCAACGCCTTTTCGGATATTTTGCAAAGCCACATTCAGGCCAGCGATGTATTGCAGGATTATGCGCTGGATTTGTGGCAAGCCACACAAACCCCGGCCGCCTTTGGTATTCAACTCAAGAGCGTGGATGTGAGCCGTTTGATTCATACCGGCGCTAGCCCGCGTGGTATGGGCATGCTGCTCAAAGCGGCCCGTGTGCATGCCTGGTTGATGGAGCGCGACAGTCTGTATCCCGAAGACATCCATGCGGTGTTCCATGAAATCATTGCTCACCGTCTGGTGCTGAACCCCATGTTTGAAAGCCGCCGTACCCAGCTTGCTCGCGAGCTGACACAACAGATTCTGGCCACGGTCAGTGTGCCCACGCAGGCCAAAGCGGCATGATTCCAGATTACGCGCACCCCTTCTTCTATCAGGTGCCCTGGCGCTCAGCCAGTGTGCATGCGGGCGCACATGCCGGCATGCAGCAAGGCCCGGGCGACGAGTTCAGCAAGCATGTCTCGCTGGTCGATTATCCTGATGCACGACGTGTCGATCTGCGGCAAAGTCTGCGCGACCCCTATGAGCAGGTGCAAGTCCGTGTATTCAGGCAGGAGTCTTCGACGCCACTGTATGCGCTATGTGATCTGTCGAGCTCTATGCAGTTTCGCGGACAGGTCGACAAGCGCGAGGTCGTGCAGGCGATTGCAGCCTGCATTGCCTGCTCAGCCCACGAAAACAGCGATTTGTTCGGCATGGTCAGTTACGACCATGACGTCATCGCCGATTTGAGTCTGGCGCCAGGTCACCATGCACATCAGTCGTTTGCCACCATAGATGCACTGGCCGCGTTTCGTAATCAGCTCAAAGACAGCCGCGGCATTATTGAAGCCACCGGCTGGTTGGGCCAACAGAAGGGCCTGGTGTTCTGGATCTCTGACTTTCACCTGCCATTACCGATGATAGAGCAGGCACTCAACGCGATGTCCAACCATCAGGTGATCCCGCTGGTGTTATGGGATCCACAGGAATACGAACGTTTGCCGCGCTTTGGCTTTGGAAACTTGCAGGACCCTGAAACCGGAGAACAAAAAACCATTTTCTTCCGGCAAGCTGTTCGTGCGCGTTTTGTAGAGCAGTTTATGCAACGAAAACAGGCTCTGGATGCGCTGTTTGCGCGCTTTGACCTGCGACCGCTCTATGTCAGCGGTGCGTTTGAGGCGCGCCTGCTTTCTGATTATTTTGAACAACTCATTCACTAGGAATGGCAATGAAACAGATTCTTACAGCAGGGTGGTTGCTGTGTGTACTGATGACAACGGCCTGGGCCGGTGGCACGGCGCCTGCAGTGACCGCGCCCAACGTCATTCAGGTACAAAATCCGCCGACTTACGCTGGCATTCGCTTAGGTGATGTGCTGCGCCGTAGCCTGCAGGTCGAGACGGATGCGGGCGATACGCTAGAGACGGCCAGTTTGCCGCTGAAAGGCCTGCAACGTCAGGGCGTGGAGCTGCGCCAAGTGACGGTGCACCAGCAGGCCAAAGCCGGCAAAACACGTGTGACCGTGGATTTTGAATACCAGGTGTTTGCCAGCCCCGGTCAGCCTGCACAATGGCAACTACCTACGGAGACATTAGCCTTTAGCCATGGCGGCCATGTTGCGTTACCGGCCTGGCGCTTTTGGTTGATGGCACAACTCCCTGACCGTTTGCATCCGGCTAAACCTACGTTGATCGCGCAGCACAAAGCTCCCTTCGCTGATACCGCTGCCGCGCAGCGTGGCTTGCAAGGGAGTCTGCTGTTGGCTGCGGTGGGCCTACTGGTGTTGTTATACCGCAATGCGGATGGCCGCTGGCTGCCCAGTTGGCTACCTATGATGAATGGACATTTTGCACGTGCCACACGTACATTGAAGGGGTTGCCCGCCACCGCACAAGGCCAGAAACAGGCCAGCCTGGTGCTGATGCAGGCTTTTCATGCGCAGTTTGGCCAGCATATGCTGGCCAGTCAGGTTGAGGCCTTTGTGCAGCAACAGCCGGCGTTTCAAAGCTTGTTGCCCCAAATCAGCCAGTTTTTTGTGCAGGCCAATGCGGTGCTGTATGGTCAGCCTGCACCCGATGCTGCGGCCTATCTGTTGCAATGCCGTCAGTTGGCACGCCAGTTGCGCGCCTGTGAGCGGAGACTGTGATGCATAGTCTGCACCCCTGGTTTTTACTGCTGTTGCCGGTGGTGGCTGTGCCGTTTTTGCTGCGTAGCCGCCATGCCGTCGCTTACTCCTGGTTGCAGATGGTGCCCGAAGATGCTTTTTCAGAGCGCATGCATCTGGCCGTCAAAGCGGCGACCAGCCTGCTGCTGCTTTGCCTGGTGCTGGCGTTGGCTGGCCCGCAAGGGGAGAGCCATCAAACGCAAAAAGTGGGCAAGGGCGCTCAGACGGTGTTTGTCATTGATCGCAGTGTGAGTATGGACCACCCCTTTGCCGGCCAGGCGACCGGCGGCCATGCTGCCGAAATCAAATCGGCCGCAGCGCGCCGCCTAATTACCGGCTTTATTGATGCGAGACCGGATGACATGATGGGTGTCGTCGGCTTTACCAACTCGGCGCTGTATGGCATGAAAATCACCACCAATCGAGATGGGATTCATGCTGCCATTCAGGCCGCCACCGGGCCTGCACTCAACCAGACCAATATCGGGGCGGGGATCACCCATGCGGTGACGTTGTTTGAGCCGATTGCGAGTACCGGGTCGCGTGCGGTGGTGCTGCTGTCTGATGGTGCGGGCAAGCTCAGCCCGCGCGTGAAATATCAGCTCCGCAAGCAGCTGGTGGGTAAAAAACTCAATCTGTATTGGATTGTATTGCGCGAGCCAGACGATATCAGCATCTTTACCAGCAATACCTATGATGATGACCATCTGCCGGAGGCGATTGCACTGGACCGTTTTTTCCAGTCACTCAATATCAAGTACAAGGCCTTTGAGGCTGACAATGCCACCGCCTTGGAGTCGGCGCTGCGCGAGATCGATGCCAAGGAAAAGAACGTCATCCAGTACAGCGTCATGATTCCCGGACACGATTACGCCAAAGACCTGATGGTGGTGGCGTTGGTGCTGGGGCTGTTGTTGCTGCTGATTAAACAGATAAGGATATACGCATGACGATTTATCAAAAGAGTGCCAATGGCTTGTGGGCCGTGGTGACCGTGGCCGGCTTGGTGGGCGTGGCCTACTTTGGCTGGCAATGGCAGCAGGCCACACAGCTCAACCGGCAGATAGCGACGGCGCAGGTCATCAAACAGGGCGGGACGCCTGCCTTGCAGAAATTTACGGCCGCGTATGATCAGGGCCTGCATGGTGATTACAAGCACGCGGTACAAACCTACGGCCAGGCGCTAGAGTCATCGCCGCCGGCAGACTTATTGCCTCGCATTCATTTCAATATCGGCAATAATCTGTTTTTGTCTGGATTGGTGCGTACGGTCAACGAAGACGGCAGCTTTCAGGACGAAGCGCGCTATGCGTTTACACAGGCTAAGATCGCCTATGAGCAGGCTTTGCGGCTGGCGCCTGAGGATGAGGCCGCCCGCTTTAATCTGGCTTTGTTGCATTCGGTCATGGCGCGTGGCATGCAAGGCGCGAGCAAAGAGCAGTCGCATATGGAACTCAGCAACTTGCCGATAGGATTGCCATGATGCGCGTAACCGCCTGGATAAAACAATATTTCGAGCCGCTCTGTCAGGGCCTGGCGCTGAGTCTGCTGGTATTGGCCTTGGTCAAGCCTGAGATGCGGGTCAACCAGCATGTGCAACACTTTTTGCTAATTGCGGATGTCTCGCAAAGCATGAATGCCGAGGATGAACGTCTGGCTGGGCATGCCGTGAGCCGGATGGCCTATACGCAACACTTGATGAAGCAACTGGTGCATCAAGCACCTTGTGGCACCTATTTCAGCCTAGGTATTTTTGCCTCTGACAACCTCGCCATGTTGCAAAACCCAATGGAGGTCTGCAAAAACTTGGATGTGATCAGTGATGGCATTGATCACCTAGAGTGGCGCATGGCCTGGAAAGGCAATAGCCGCCTCAGCTTTGCCGTGCATGCGGCGACCCATGTCTATGATGCGCTGAATCAGCCCGCACAAATGCTGTTTTTTACCGATGGTGATGAAGCACCCAGGGTGAACGTCACCATCAAGCAGGATCTGAGTGGCGTGCAGATCGGCGAGTTTTTCACCTTTGTTGGCGTAGGGGGGGCAGATAAAGTGGCTATCCCGCGTTATAACTCGGCTAACAAACGCGTCGGTGACTGGCCCGTGAGTGATAACAACAACGCCGGCGCCGTGGGCGTCACTTATGCCGACCCTAGTCAGGATGAGCCCGATCCGCCTGTGGCCTATGCCGAATATGATCGTATGTTGTCCCAGCTGGAGGAAGACTATCTGAAGAGTTTGGCTGGCGAATTTAAAGGCAGTTATTTAAAAGGCCGGGACGATGCCACCTTTTATCAGGCGTTGATGACTAAACCGGCCACGGCCCACTTTATCACCGACTATCCCTTGCGCGCAGGATATCTGCTGGCCGCCCTGATACTCTGGCTGGCCACCTATGTGCCTGATCTGCGCCTGCGTCGTCGCCTGCCAAACTAGGTAAAGCACTCTTTGCTTAGGCTTCCATGCCTGTCAGGTAGCACCCAATATCAGGCGGCTATACATACCAGGTAGAGAGCTAGCTCAAGCAGACACTAGGGTCAGGCAGGTAATCTCGGAGGGGGCGCCCAAGCGATTGGGTGGGCCCCAGTATCCGGTGCCGCGGCTGACATAAATCCACAAATCTTGCAGTTTGTGCAGCCCGGCGACATAAGGCTGTTGTAGCGGCACGGCGTATTTCCAGGGCCAGAACTGTCCGCCGTGGGTGTGGCCTGACAGTTGCAGATCAAAGCCGGCGGCTTCAGCTGCCTGCGCACTGCGCGGCTGATGTGCCAGCAAAATCTTGGGCACCTCGGCTGGTGCACCGGCAATCGCGGCCATTGGATCACTCTGATGATCTGCATAAAAGCTGCCTGCCGTGTAATCGGTGACGCCAGCCACCACCAGTGTTTCTCCCTCATGCGAGAGTTGTACATGCTCGTTGAGCAAGACCTTCAAGCCCAGTGTTTCCAGCTCATGGATCCAAGCCAGCGCCCCAGAGTAGTATTCATGATTGCCGGTAACAAAGTAACTGCCATGGCGCGCACTGAGTTGGGCCAGCGGGCGCGTGTGATCAGACAGTTCGTGTACACGGCCATCGACCAAATCGCCAGTGATGGCAATCAGGTCGGCTTCCAGCGCATTCACGCGATCCACAATGCGTGACAGATAGCCCTGTTTGATGGTTGGGCCGACATGAATATCGCTGATCTGTACGATGCGAAATCCATGCAGCTTCTCGGGCAGCCCACGTAAAGGCACTGTGACTTGTACAACCTTGGCCAGTCTGCGGGCGTGTACAAAGCCAATCAGGCGCATCGACAGCGCACCCAGCGCGACCAGCCAGGCGGTGTTGGTTTCCAGTTGTGTGAAATCCACTTGCCAGAGGTGAAACGCATGCAATAACGCTGCGACCAGCAGCAACAAGTCGCGCAGGATGGTAAACACCAGCAACGAGGAAAATAAGCCCATCATCGTCATGGCGACCCAGCTCACGCTGTCACGCACCGTCGCCTGTTTAAAGCCTCTGGCCAGCAACGCCAATGGTTGCAATAACGCGGAGGCCATCAACGCCCCCCAGCCCAGCCAGAACAGCACAGAAGAGATTGAGACATGGTCTAGCAGGCGGATGCCAATATAGTAATGGCAGAGGCCGATGAGGCCCGTGGTCACAAGCAGAAAGCGTAAAGGAGGCATGGTTTGAAAGTGAGAATAAGCGGTGAGAGTTGTTTAGATGGTGTCGGGCCGACAAGATTCAAGCGCCGCGCCATGAATTAGCAATCTGGCTGGTTAAACCACTGGTGCTGATAGTGTTCAAACGCGCGTATGGCCCGCGTGGGTCGGAGCCTGGCGTCTTGCAGACACTTCTGTCGCCAGTCATCCAGCTGCTCCATGCCCAGATTCACCTGTTCGGCATGCAGGGAGGGAAACTGCCCATGCAAGAGCTGAGGTAGGTCGTGTAAAGCCAGTGTGACCTGGTCGCGATAATAAGCCAGTTTGTGGGTAAACTCATGATCACGCTGGCGGTAGCGGTGCAGCAAAAAGTGCGGAATGCGGGACAAGCGTAAGGCCTGATCGGCATGGGCCAAGCGGGTGACGGCGGCATGTACCACATGTTCTGGGCAGGCCAGTTGCGTACTCAATGTGTCGACGATGGTTTTGCGGTGTAGACGCAGTAATTTGGCCGGTGCAGGAACCGCTGGGTGATGCAAAAAGGCATCCATCGCCCATTCTGCCGCAGCGTGCGTGAGCAGGCTATGGTGCTGCCACTGGGCCTCAAACGTGGGCACAAAATGCTGGTGCGCGACGACATCGGTGAGCAAGTGCAAGTTGTAGCCTATGCCCAGCGCCAGCTGACGCTCATGACGGCTGTGCAGCAACGGTTGCCCCATGCCCCAGCCATGGCTTAGGCTAAAGGTTCTGGAAACCACGGCCAGGTCCGGTAGGCAGGCTCCCGCCATCACCAGCGTCGGGTAGCGCTGCACCACGGCCAGCCACTGCGGCGGTAAGGCGGGTACGCTTTGCAGCCACTGATAGGTGTAGGCGACATGAGAGTATAGGCCCCAAGCATGCGCTTCCCCGGGCAGGGCCAGCAGCAGTAACAGCGCAAATAGTGTAGGGCGAGTGAACATGGCTGCACTGTGCCAGCGACAGATGACAGATGCGTGAACCCTGTATGACATTGATATGAAAGCATTTTTCGTCATAAAAGCATCACGAAGTCGGCTTAAGCTGTGTCAATATTGTTAACCAGTGTCTAGCCCGAAAAGCTGTCCTGCTACATGGAATCCTGCATGAAAATATTGATGATTTCCGATGTTTATTTCCCGCGTGTGAATGGTGTGTCCACCAGTATCCGCACCTTTGCTGAAAGCTTGCGCGAGCAAGGCCATGTGGTGCATCTGATTGCGCCGCAGTATCCCGGTCAGCCATCGACTACTGATGAAGCCTGGATTACCCGTATTGAGTCACGCAAAATCGTATTTGATCCCGAAGACCACTTAATGAAGTGGTCCGCCTTGATGGACTATGCCAACAGTCTGCATGTAGGCGATTACGATTTGGTGCATATCCACACGCCGTTTATTGCCCATTATGCCGGGCTGCATATTGCGAAAAAACTGCGCGTGCCGGTGGTGGAAACCTACCACACCTTTTTTGAAGATTACATGCATCACTATTTACCGTGGGTGCCTCGCAAATGGGCGGTACGCATCGCGCAAACGGTATCGCGCCGGCAGTGCCAGCAAGTCGATACCGTCGTGTCCCCTTCGGCCCAAATGCGCGATGTGTTGCAGCAATACGGCGTGACCACGCCCATCACAGTTATTCCCACCGGGCTAGATGCTTCGCGTTTTGAGCCAGGTAACGGCGCGGCTTTCCGCGAAAAATATGGTATTCCTGCACAACGCCCATTGCTACTGTTTGTCGGGCGTGTCGCGCATGAAAAAAACATCCAGTTTTTGCTGGAAATGCTGTCACTGGTGATTCAAGATCACCCTGAGGTGTTGCTGGTGATTACGGGTGAAGGCCCGGCTGAGGGCATGCTCAAGAAGCTGGCCCGCGATAAAGGGCTGCAAGCGCATGTGATGTTTTTGGGCTACTTGGATCGTGCCGTCGGCCTCAATGCCGCTTATCAGGCGGCGGACATCTTTGTGTTTGCCTCCAAAAGCGAAACCCAGGGCTTGGTGCTGCTTGAAGCCATGGCACAGGCGACCCCTGTGGTCGCCATTGCCGAGTTAGGCACGGCCTCGATTTTGCGCCAAGAGCAGGGGGCGCTGATTGCGCAAGATGATGAAGTCCACTTTGCCGAGCAAGTGCAAACCCTGCTCATAGACCATCAGTTGCGCGAGCGGGTGGGTAAGCAGGGCAAGCGTTACGTAGAGCAAGTATGGTCCAGCGATGCGCAGGCCATCAAATTGCTGGCCTGCTACGAAAAGCTGATCTTGTCGAATGTGCCTGTGGCTGCCTCTGTGCTGGCTTAATCCCGGCTTACTCTCAGTAAAATCTTGAATTTCTCCGTGATGCCTTGACGGGTAGCCGTCTGCACCCCAAGATGCACGCAGACTTGCCTATAGGCAAGCAACATCACTCAGGAGAAAATCAATCATGTTTCAACCCGATACCTGCTGCACGCTGGTGCCTTATTTTGATGTCGCGCCAGAGCATCTGGACGCCTTTAAGGCCCTAGGTCCGGCCTTTCTCGACAAAACCCGCAACGAAGCCGGTTGCCTGCATTAT
>CAYTIV010000012.1:0-24370 GCA_964437895.1 uncultured Methylotenera sp. | reverse complement strand
TAGGAGGGTTAACTTATCTCGAAAAATACACCCCGGCAATACTTCAAAGGTATTAAGACTTAGTGGGAATGGTAAAAACCGGCAGGTGGTAGTAAAAAGTGGCATCACAGTTATTGTGGCGGTTCTAAATGCAACTGCATGCCAGTTCTTTCTATATTTAAAAAAATAACCTCGCTATTGTTGAATTGCATCATTGCACTATTTATTTGCTGATGGCGACCAGGAGTTGTTAAGGATATTCAATCAAAGATGAAGTGAGTACAAGTTCAAAAAATAAAAGTATTCAACGTAGTTAAAACAAGCAATCTTAGCGAATAGCCCCACCTTTTAGGCATCGGTCAGCAATAAGTAATTATTAAAAATATGATATGCGATTTGAAAGGGAGTACATGGAAAAGAGTAAAGGAATCATTGTCTGTAGCTTCTTCCTGGCGTTTGGAGGAAGTTCAGTAGCACTGGCTGAAGAGGCCGTGCAGCGTGATAACGAAGAGCAAAGTGGGGCAAAGAGTTCACCGCATCATTGGTCAATGACGGCGGGCGCGTATAGCGATTACTTGTTCAGAGGCTTGTCATTCGCAAAACACGGTCAGTTTTATGCGAGCATTGATTACTCACATGACAGTGGATTTTATGCCGGGTTTGGTTATGGGACTGTGCATAGAGATGCGGTTTACGGCAACACCTATGAAACGGATTATTACGTTGGGTATAGAAAAGCCATTACAGAAGACCTCGCGATTACTGGCGAGATTTTCAATTTTACCTATCCCCAAGGTTATACGTTCACCGGTGAAAATTCCGACGTGGTCGAGATGATTCTAAAGGTCGACTACAAGGGCTTGAATGTGAAGTACTACCAGGCATTGACGGACTGGTTCGGCTATAACACCAACTCTCTAGGCACAACCACCTACCGAGGCAAGCCTGTCGGACATGGTAGCTCAAGAGGAACAAACTACATTGATGTCAATTACACCGGCAAAGTCCCCACCACGGATACCAACTATAATATTCACATCGGACATCAGGTGGTCGAGAATTACAGCGTTGGCAACTACACGGATATGTCAGTCGGGATTAGTCGCGCGTTCGAATTTGCTGGCTCGAAGGGGTGGAATGCTGGTATTAGCTACATCCACTCTATCACCAAAAAAGGCTGGTATGTCGATGCGTCGGGTGACGACCTTGATAAAAGCAGATTCTATGGCTACATAAAGCATACGTTCTAAGCCCCAACGCAATCTTCATTCATACGGTTTTTCCCTGGCCTCCTGCGCTTTTTCTCATCAGCAGGAGGCCTTTTTTATGTTGCTGGCTTGATGCATCAGGCCATGTTGTCCATCCTTGCCCTCTATTTACTTGCCAGTCAAAGCCATCCTGTTCGATTCAACAGTGCGTTCTTGCTTATGCTTCTTTGAGAGTACCCCTTAGGTGTAATTGTCGGTTCATTTTGAAAACGATTTAATACAAACACTTTTCAAGTAACCCCAAAGGAGAACTGTAATGAGTAAACCGTTTCAATTTAAAAAACAGGCGATTAAAGATGACCAGCCTTCCATGAATGTGCCGAATGTACCAGCCTTTCTGGGTGATACATTCGTGTCTCAAGATAAAGACAAAACCATCTGTGCTGGTTTCTTCCACCTGCATGCCGGTAATGAATTAAGCTACTCATATGATTACGAAGAAATGAAAATCGTCGTGGCAGGCACTTTCATCATTTCTGATGACACAGGTCAAAAAGTGACTGCAACTGTGGGTGATGTATTGTATTTCCCAGCAGGCAGCAATGTGACTTTCAGCACACCAGATAAAGCAGTTGGTTTCTTCACTGGCCAACGTGCGCCTCTGTAATAACGCTTCAAGTTTCACCTCCTGATCCGCATTCCACGTAATGGCCTATTACGTGGAATGTTTCGTTTCTACCTCTCTTTTTATCCCGCCCAATCACTCCTGACAATCAAGACCTAAGTAATCCTTACGGAGTAATCCTTAATGACAATTGTCATGCTTGCTCACAAGTTTGAAAATTCAATCTCAAGTTCAGAAACAAGCTGATTTCCCCTCACATCCGAGTTGAACTTGCACTAAGAGGGGAGGCTAATGCCAGTTGGCCTCCCCATTTTTTTGGGGTGTACAGGAATGGATATCAAAGCAATAAAGACCTCGTCACTGACAATCACTTGATTGAGAAAAGAGCATTATCTTGAATTCACCACTGCCATTGCCCATAGAAGATGTTCAAAACCTTGCTGATGGTCGCCAGTTGGCCATCAATAAAGTAGGCATTAAGGCGATTCGTCACCCGATCAAGGTCAAAGATAAATCTGGTGATGCGCAAGGGACGATTGCACTGCTGAATATGTATGTGCAATTGCCGCAGCACCTTAAAGGGACGCACATGTCCAGGTTTATCGAGATTCTCAATCACCACGAGCACGAAGTCTCGCTTGAAAATTTTTACCTGCTGTTGCATGAAACGGCACTCAGGCTTGAAGCGAAGTCCGGCTACATTGAAATGGCGTTCCCCTATTTCGTCAACAAGGCGGCGCCAGTGTCAGGTGTCAAAAGCCTGCTGGACTATGAAGTGACTTTCCTTGGTGAAATTTCGGAAGCCGGGCACGACTTAAAGGTGCGCATCGTCATTCCGGTGACCAGCCTGTGCCCATGTTCAAAAAAGATATCTGCCTATGGTGCCCATAATCAACGCTCTCATGTGACGGTGACGGTGTCTTTCAATACATTGATGTGGGTCGAAGATGTGATTCGTTTAGTAGAAATGCAGGCGTCTTCTGAGCTGTATGGATTGTTAAAAAGACCTGATGAAAAATATGTAACGGAGTTCGCCTACGACAACCCCAAGTTCGTCGAAGACATGGTGCGTGATATTGCTACTGCTTTTTACAAGGAGGAGCGCATCAAGAGCTTTGCTGTTGAGTGTGAAAACTTTGAGTCTATTCACAATCATTCGGCGTACGCCTGTATTACGAGCCAGGACCTGTAGGAGGGCAATCATGAATATTCCGGTAGAAAGTGCTTTGTTAAACCAGGCCACAGCAGTCAAGGCCTCTGTCACTTATAAAAAAAGCAGAAAACTCATTAGCCCCATCACTGAGATTATCGAAGAGATCCGGGCCGGTCGTATGGTGGTCCTGCTGGATGATGAAGACAGGGAAAATGAAGGCGACCTGGTGATGGCTGCGGCGCATGTGACGCCAGAGGCGATTAACTTCATGTCTAAACATGGGCGGGGATTGATCTGTTTAACGATTTCACCTGAGCGTGGGCGACAACTCAACCTCAGCCCAATGGTGTCTCGCAATGGCACAAAAATGGGCACCAACTTCACGGCCTCCATTGAGGCTGCAGCAGGGGTTTCCACGGGTATTTCAGCGGCTGACAGGGCGCACACGATTAAAACCGCTGTGCAGGCACATGCAAAACCATTGGATATTGTGAGCCCCGGTCATGTCTTCCCATTAATCGCCGAGAGCGGTGGTGTGTTAGTGCGTGCGGGTCACACTGAGGCCGGCTGTGACATTGCCAGGCTAGCAAATCTGGACCCTTCTGCCGTGATTTGTGAAATCCTCAAAGATAATGGCGAAATGGCCAGATTGCCTGATCTTTTGGAGTTTGCGGCGCAATTTGACCTGAAAATTGGCACGATTGCGGACTTGATTAGTTACAGAAGCCAAACAGAATGCCTGGTCTCGCGTGTCGCCGAGCGGCTCATTGAAACCCCGTACGGCCCCTTTCAGCTGATTGCGTATCAAGAGTCATTGGCGAATGAACTGCATTTGGCCTTGGTGAAAGGCACGATTACTAAAGATAAAAGTATATTAGTCCGGGTACATGAGCCACTTTCAGTGCTGGACGTATTAGACGCGAGTAGCAAGCACCATAGCTGGAGCTTGCCTGATGCGATGCGCAAAATCAGTCAGGTCGGCGAAGGCGTGATTGTGATGTTAAGGCGTGAAGAGAAAAATGGAGATGTTATCAATGCAATTCACTCAGCAGCTTATCCATCAAACAACCAGCATACGCTCAAAGATTATGGGATTGGTGCACAAATACTTAGAGATTTGGGAGTTTTGAATATGCGCTTGATGGCTGAACCGCGCAAAATACCAAGCATGTCTGGCTTTGGTTTAAGCGTAACCGATTTCGTGACTAGGGACAGTTGGCAGAAAGCGGTATGATTTGAGTTTGTTCACACGCTAAATTAACCAGAAACGCAGACGGTTCTGAATGCATGGATTACGCCAGCATCGCCTATTGGGCCACTCACAGTGACTTCATCCTCTTCTGATCATTCAGTCGCGGCTGATCTCGCTAGTCAGGCACCTGCAGCTCAAACCGGTTTGCATAGAGGCATTGGCTGGAAGGGCGCCTTTTGGATTGCAAGCGGGGTGCCGGGGCTGGTCTTATTCACCCTGGGCGCTGTCGCGGCAACCGTCGGTAAACCGGCCTGGCTGGTGTGGATGGTCTCGATTGGCTTTGGTTTTATCCAGGCTTTTACTTATGCGGAGATTGCCGGGCTGTTCCCGCATAAGTCTGGCGGGTTGTCCATCCATAGTGCGGTTGCCTGGATACGCTACAGCAAGTTTATTGCTACGTTGAATGTATGGTGTAACTGGGCCGCCTGGTCACCGGTGCTGGCGATTGGCTCAGGGTTAGCCGCAGGTTACTCATTAAGCATCCTGTTTGATGCAAACTCGCTGATCAATACCTGGCAAATCACGTTGCTGGATTTAAGTACGATCAAGGCGGGCCTCAGCCTGAGAATCAATGCAACCTTCATTCTGGGCGCCACCTTTCTATTGCTGGTGTTCGCCGTGCAGCACGGTGGTATTTTACGCTCAGTCAGCACCACCATGGTGTTGGGGTTAGTGGCGCTCATCCCATTGTTGTTGATTGGACTGGTGCCTTTTGTCACGGGTGACCTAGCAAGCGAACATTTCTTTCCGCTCACGCCATTAGCATACGACATGGACGGCAATGTCATAGATGGCGACTGGAATCTGGATGGCTGGAAGCTGATGGCGGGCGGATTGTTTGTGGCGGCATGGTCCACTTATGGATTTGAAACGGCATTGTGCTACACGCGTGAATTTAAAGATCCCAAGGCGGATACCTTCAAGGCGATTGTCTATTCAGCATTGCTCTGTATGGCCGTGTTTACCTTGGTGCCGATTGCGTTTCAAAGTCACTTGGGGCTAGGGGAGTTGGTGGTGCCTGCTGTGATCGGGGATGCAGGGGAAGTGCAGTCACCCGCCATGTACGACGGCATGCTCGCTGCCAATATCTATAAAGGAAATGGGGTGGCCAGTGCGCTGGCTTCCATTGTCGGTGGCGGCGCGATCATTGCCAATATCATGGTGGTGATGCTCATCATCACCTTGCTGTTGGCGATTATGACCACCATGTCAGGTTCAGCCAGAACACTGTATCAAGCCTCAGTGGATGGTTTGTTGCCCAAGTATTTATCTGTGGTCAATGAAAATGGTTCGCCGACCAGGGCGATGTGGACAGACCTTTCCTATAACCTCATTCTGCTCATGATGTCGGATTATGTGTTTGTGCTGGCGGCTTCCAACGTGGCGTATATCATCTATCATTTTCTGGTGTTGAATGCCGGCTGGATCCATCGCATGGACAGGCCGCATTGGGAGCGGCCTTATAAAACACCGAATATCTTGATGGGCGTAGGCGTGCTGCTTGGCTACCTCAATTTGGCCATCATGGGGATGGGTACGGAAATTTGGGGCGAGGGCACGTTAAGGACTGGGCTTTTCTTCTCTTCACTCATCGTACCTTTATTTATTTACCGCCATTATTTTGAAGATAAAGGCGTATTTCCGACGCAGCTGCTAAGCGACATGCAGGTACAAGTGAATCGGCCCACATATACAAAATTCTTCGAACACCTGCCTTACGTCACCATTGTCGTTGCCATTCTTGTGGTCTGGTATACCGACCAACTCTAACCCCTGTGATTCGCCACATTTAAGGTTATATTTTCACCCGCATTTCGTGCTTAAAAGTCAAGCGCTACTGAGTAACACCTAAGTAGTAAGCCATGAGTGTAATTGTCTCTCCTGGGTATCACTATGAAAATGACACATAGTTTGATCCCATAAATTTCAAGGAGACACTTATAAAATGGCACGCGATCCTAAACATGACATTTTGTTTGAGCCAATACAAATTGGACCCAAAACATTACGCAATCGCTTTTACCAAGTACCGCATTGTATCGGTGCTGGATCCGATAAGCCTGGCTTTCAATCTGCACACCGTTCGGTGAAGGCCGAAGGGGGTTGGGCGGCTTTAAACACTGAATATTGCTCCATTAACCCTGAGTCTGATGATACGCATCGTTTGTCCGCACGTATCTGGGACGAAGGCGATGTGCGTAACTTGAAAGCCATGACCGACGAAGTGCATAAGTACGGTGCATTGGCCGGGGTCGAGTTATGGTACGGCGGTGCACATGCACCTAACATGGAGTCACGCGCGACCCCACGTGGCCCAAGCCAATATGCTTCAGAGTTCGAAACGCTGTCCTACTGTAAAGAAATGGATCTGAGCGATATTGCCCAGGTACAGCAGTTTTACGTTGATGCAGCCAAGCGTTCGCGTGACGCGGGTTTTGACATTGTCTACGTATACGGTGCGCACTCTTATCTGCCACTGCAATTCTTGAATCCTTACTACAACAAGCGTACAGACAAATACGGCGGCTCATTGGAGAACCGTGCGCGTTTCTGGCTGGAAACACTGGAAAAAGTGAAGCATGCAGTGGGTTCGGATTGTGCCATTGCGACACGTTTCGGCGTGGATACTGTGTATGGCCCAGGTCAAATCGAAGCAGAAGTGGATGGCCAGAGATTTGTTGAAATGGCAGACTCACTGGTCGATATGTGGGACATCACGATTGGTGACATTGCTGAGTGGGGCGAAGATGCAGGGCCATCACGTTTCTACCAGCAAGGGCACACCATTCCTTGGGTCAAGCTGGTTAAGCAGGTTTCCAAAAAGCCTGTCCTAGGCGTTGGTCGCTATACCGATCCTGAGAAAATGATCGAAATCGTCACCAAAGGTTATGCCGACATTATTGGTTGCGCACGCCCTTCGATTGCTGATCCGTTCTTGCCACAAAAAGTTGAGCAGGGTCGTTATGACGATATCCGTGTGTGTATCGGTTGTAACGTGTGTATTTCCCGCTGGGAAATCGGTGGTCCTCCAATGATTTGTACGCAGAATGCGACAGCCGGTGAAGAGTACCGTCGTGGTTGGCATCCAGAGAAATTCCGTCAAACCAAGAACAAGGATTCTGTATTAATCGTTGGTGCTGGCCCATCCGGTTCTGAAGCAGCCCGCGTGTTGATGGAAAGTGGCTATACCGTCCACTTGACCGATACCGCAGAGAAAATCGGCGGTCACTTGAACCAGGTGGCAGCGTTGCCTGGCTTGGGTGAGTGGAGCTATCACCGTGATTATCGTGAAACACAGATCACCAAGTTGCTGAAGAAGAACAAAGAAAGCCAATTGGCATTGGGTCAAAAACCAATGACGGCTGACGACGTGCTGCAATATGGTGCTGACAAAGTCATCATCGCTACCGGTGCGCGCTGGAATACCGATGGTACCAACTGCCTGACGCATGACCCAATTCCTGGGGCAGATGCTTCCTTGCCAGATCAACTGACACCAGAGCAAGTCATGGATGGTAAGAAGAAAATTGGTAAGCGCGTGGTGATTCTGAATGCGGATACTTATTTCATGGCGCCTAGTCTGGCTGAGAAGCTGGCGACAGCTGGTCACGAAGTAACCATCGTTTCTGGCGTGCACCTGGCTAACTACATGCACTTCACGCTGGAATATCCAAACATGATGCGTCGTTTGCACGAGCTGCATGTTGAGGAGCTGGGCGATCACTTCTGCTCACGCATCGAACCAGGCCGTATGGAAATCTACAACATCTGGGGTGATGGTTCCAAACGTACTTACCGTGGCCCAGGCGTTTCTCCGCGTGATGCCAATACCTCGCATCGTTGGATTGAGTTTGACTCCCTGGTGCTGGTAACAGGCCGTCATTCAGAGTGCACGCTGTGGAATGAGTTAAAAGCCCGTGAATCCGAGTGGGCTGAGAACGACATTAAAGGTATCTACCTGATTGGTGATGCTGAAGCGCCTCGTTTAATTGCTGATGCCACATTTACGGGTCACCGTGTGGCCCGTGAAATTGAAGAAGCAAACCCACAAATTGCCATCCCATACAAGCGTGAAACCATCGCATGGGGCACGCCGCATATGCCAGGTGGTAATTTCAAAATTGAGTACAAAGTTTAACGCCTGATGAGTGTAAGGTCGGCAGCACAAGCTCGCCGACCTTGCTTCAACGCATTAATCCCGACATACAAGTTACAAGTTGCCCATGGGCTAATGGAACTCATTCATTCAGAAACAGGTGATAACAATGACAGATCCTACACAAATCACTCGAATACTCTTCCAGGACTTTGACCCGAAGGCAATCTATCTATTTTATGCATTTGGTTATCTTGCGATTGCGATCTTTATTCACGGCTGTTATGTACAGGTGCGTAAATATCGCCGCGGTAAGCCAGATGAATCTTGGAACCAAATCTTCAAACGCTTTTGGGACATGGTTAAGACCATGGCTTCACATCGTACCCTGGTACGTCGCGACAAAAAAGCGGGCCGTGCGCATGGCCTGATTTTCTTTGGTTTTGTTTTACTCTTTATCGGTACTGCCACCATTACGTTGGAGTACGATATTCTTGAGCCGTTATTCGGTGTGAGATTTTGGTACGGTAACTTTTACCTACTATTCTCTCTGGTGCTGGATGTAGCCGGTTTCGGCGTGATCGCGGGTCTGCTTTACATGATGTATCGCCGTAAGTGGATGCATTTGCCCAAGCTTGATTACAAGCGCGTAGACAGGCAGGTCGGCGATCCTGACTATGATCGTAGCGGCTACCGTCGCGAAGACTGGGCGTTCCTGTGGTCATTCATTCTGATCGGTGTCACCGGCTTTATTCTGGAAGCGACACGCCTGGTCTGGCTCAGTGAAACCCCTTCGGTCTGGGATCATCGTTTCTGGTCACCGGTAGGTGCCATCCTTGCGCATCTGATGGCCGGGCTGGGCATGACTGCAGAGGGTGCGGGCGCATTCCGCCCATACCTGTGGTGGTTCCATGGCTTGCTGTCATTGACCTTTATTGCCTGTATTCCCTACACCAAAATCAAGCACATCTTTACCGCTGCTGCCTCTCTGATGTTCAAGAGTCCGCTGGTGGGAAGACGGCTGCCTATCATTCCTGTTGAACAAGTGCATGCAGGTTATAAAACGATCACTGACCTCACATGGAAAAACCTTCTGCATTTAGATGCTTGTACAAAGTGCGGTCGTTGTCAGGAAGCTTGCCCCGCGAATGCCGTTGGAGCACCACTATCGCCACGCGATGTGATTCTTTCTCTACGTGAGTTTGCGAACAAAGCATTGAATTCCAAGGAGCTTCCAGAAGAAGCCGAGCTGGATATTCATGGTAAATCTCCAGGCCAGGTGATGCAGGAAACTCTGTGGTCTTGCAGAACGTGTTTAGCATGCGTAGAGATCTGCCCGGTTGCGGTTGAGCATGTACCTATTATTGTTCAAATGCGACGTAACCTCGTAGAAGCTGGTGAGATGGAGCCAATCCTCGAGAAGACGCTGCAAACGATTCATAAAACAGGTAATTCATTTGGTGAATCAAAACGTAAGCGGGCTGCCTGGGCAAAAGACTTACCTTTTGAAATCAAGGATGCCAGAGCTGAACCTGTCGATATTCTTTGGTTTGTTGGTGACTATGCTTCTTTCGACCCGCGTAACCAGAAAGTCACGAGATCATTTGCAAAACTGTTGAATAAGGCTGGTATTAACTTTGGCTTGCTATTTGAGGCAGAGCTTAACGCTGGTAATGACATCCGTCGCGTTGGTGAAGAGGGCTTGTATGAGCATCTGGCCACTTCCAATATCGGTACGCTGCAGGCTTGTGATTTCAAATCGATTGTGACAACGGATCCACATTCGTTCAACACCATCCGTAACGAGTATCCAGACTTCGGTGGCACATTTGAAATCAACCATTACACCACTCTGGTGAAACAGTTGATTGAATCTGGCCAGATCACACTGAAGAAAAAACTCGATTACCGCGTGACTTTCCACGATCCCTGCCACTTAGGCCGCTATAACAAAGGCTATGACGCGCCTCGCGATGTGATCAAGCTGTTGGGCTGCGAACTGGTGGAGATGGGCCGTAACCGCGATAACTCATTCTGTTGTGGTGCTGGCGGCGGCCGTATCTGGATTCCGGATCCGGTAGGAATTGAGAAGCCATCTGCAAACCGTATGCGTGAAGCGGGACAGATTGAAGGCCTGGACGTGTTCATTGTGTCATGCCCTAAAGATCTGACGATGTTCGAGGATGCCCTTAAAACCTCAGGCTTTGAAGGTCAGTTTGTGGTGCGGGAACTGATTGAGCTGATTGATGAGTGCATTGAGTACGACGTTGTCGACATCACGGGTGTGGCCGAGGTTATTTCAACCTCAGAGTGAGATGCATGATGTTTGGGAGTGCTGATGCGCTGGTGCAGTTAGCGATTAAATCGAGGGACCCATATGTTGCTGCTGCTGTGCATGAGCTGGCAACCGGGATCACAAAACTCGAATTAGAAGCGCTGATTTGCGGCACAAGGCGGACGGCGTTAGCCATTGCCCGCTGGGAGCATACACCGGCATCGGTACTCACCGCATTAGCAGGCGTTCACGATGAGGCGATTGAACTGCGGCTGGATAAAAACCCTGGAACGTCATCCAGCGTGTTATCTGGCTTGTACGAAGAGGCGAGCAGCAAGGGTAAGGCCGGACTCACCAAGCTCATCGCGCAACACTTAAACAGTGGGACTGAGGTGTTAAGAAGGATCGCACTCCACGCCAACGATAGTGAATGCTTGTTGGCGTTGAGTAAAAATCCGGCCGCCAATGCCAAGGTGCTGGCCGAGTTGTCGGAGCGTGTCTCTGAGAGTGATATCGCAGTGGCCATCCACAAAAATATTGCCCAGAACCCATCGGCCTCTGCAGAGTTGCTGGCAAAACTGTTTGATGCATCAGAGGTGTATACGCAGGCAGCCATCCTCGGACATGTGAATTGCCCGGCTTGGTTGGTGGCGAAAGCCGCTGCAAGTGAAGAGGTATTGATGATGCGCGTGCTGGCCAAAAACCGCCGAGTGAGCAAAGAGAGCTTGCAACGCTACGCCGCCTGTGAGGATGCCGGGGTGAGGGCGGGCGTTGCGGCTAATGCGTTAACGCCGGTCGCCCTCTTTCGTCACTTGATTAAGGATAAAAGTGAGTTGGTCAGGCGTGAAGTGGCTTCGCGTATTGATTTGTCGGAGGAGCATATTGAGGCCTTGTCCAGAGATGATGACGTCTGGGTCAGGCAGAGAGTTGCGCGCAGTCCGACCACATCATTGGATGTGTTGTACAGGCTTGCTGTAGATAAGGACGCTGATGTCAGACGGGCGGTAGCGCGCAACACGATGAGTACGGTGCATTTGCTCAATATGCTCGCTGAGGACACCAGTGCTTGGGTGCGGTCCGGAGTGGCTTACCAGGTCAATGCCTCACAAAGAATACTCAGCAAGTTGGCGGATGACAAGGATGTAGATGTATTAAGTGGCGTCGCGAACAACCCTCACACGCCACAAAGTATTTTGAAGGCGTTGGTCGGTTCGAGTGACACGGATGTCAGAAGAGGGGTGATTTTAAATAAGTCAGCAACACGCAATACCTTGCTGCCTTTGCTAGAGGATCCCTATTACCTGCATCGCATGCTGCTTGTGCACAACCCTCATTTGCAAGCACAAGACAAGTGGAGTCTGCGAGACGATCCGGACTTCCAGGTCAGGTTTTCGGTATATCGGTGGGCAGCAAATATCTGCCTGAAAATGCCCGATACATTTCTAGTAACGAAGTAATGAAGGAGACGAAGGTATGAAGATATTAGTGGCAGTAAAACAGACCGCAGCACTGGAAGAAGACTTTGAAATTCGAGACGACGGGTTGGACGTCGATGAAGATTTCATGATGTATGACCTGAATGAATGGGATGACTTTTCGCTAGAAGAAGCGATGAAGATCAAAGAGTCTAGCGATACCGAGGTGGAGGTGGTCGTGGTGTCTGTGGGGCCGGATCGTGTAGATGAAAGTCTGCGCAAGTGCCTGGCCAAGGGTGCGGACCGCGCGGTCAGAGTCTGGGATGACGCCGCAGAGGGGTCTGATGCCATCGTGGTTGGTCGCATTCTGACCGAAGTGATCAAGAAAGAAGCGCCGGATATGGTGTTTGCCGGTGTGCAGTCTTCTGATCAGGCGTATGCATCCACCGGTATTTCAGTCGCTTCTTACCTGAATTGGCCACATGCGGCAGTGGTTGCAGACTTGCAATACAAGCCAGGTGATAACAAGGCTGTGATCCGTCGTGAGCTCGAAGGCGGCATGCTGCAAGAAGTTGAAATCAATTGCCCGGCAGTGCTGACGATCCAGCTCGGCATTAACAAGCCACGCTATGCGTCGCTGCGTGGTATCAAGCAAGCCGCGACCAAGCCGATTGAGGAAGTCTCCCTGGCTGACATTGGACTCTCTGCAAATGATGTCGGTGCTGCCCAATCCATGTCACGTGTACGTCGCATGTACATTCCAGAAAAAGGCCGTGCCACCATGATTGAAGGCACTATTTCTGAGCAGGCGGCAAAAATCATTCAAATCATTAATGAATTCAAAGGAGCATAGTCATGAGTAAAATATTGGTGATTGCAGAACATCGCCGTAACGATTTACGTCCCGTCTCATTGGAATTGATCGGCGCCGCAAATGGCCTGAAGAAAAGCGGCGATGACAAAGTGGTAGTGGCTGTGATTGGCAGCCAGGCAGACGCTTTTGTACCAGCATTATCTGTGAATGGGGTAGATGAGCTTGTGGTTGTCAAAGGACCATCCGCTGATTTCGATCCTGATGTGTTTGAAGCCTCCGTCTCTGCATTGATTGCGGCTCACAATCCTTCAGTCGTATTGCTGCCGCACTCCGTGGATTCACTGGGCTATGCCTCCTCTCTGGCAAGTAAGGCCGGTTATGGATTTGCCACGGATGTGTATATTGTGGAGTATCAAGGCGATGAACTTGTTGCCACCCGTGGTGGCTACAACCAGAAGGTTAACGTTGAAGTTGATTTCCCAGGTAAATCAACCGTGGTACTGACGATCCGCCCTAGCGTATTCAAGCCGTTGGATGGGGCAGGTAGTCCAGCCGTGTCTCATATGGATGCACCGTCAGTGCAGTCACGTAGTCAAAACAAAGACTACGTAGAAGTTGGCGGCGGTAATGATATTGATATCACCACCGTTGATTTCATCATGTCGATTGGCCGCGGGATTGGCGAAGAAACCAACGTGGAGCAATTCCGCGAGTTGGCAGACGAGGCAGGCGCAACCCTTTGCTGCTCACGCCCGATTGCAGATGCTGGTTGGTTACCCAAATCCAGGCAGGTGGGCCAGTCAGGCAAGGTGGTTGGGTCATGCAAGCTTTACGTGGCCATGGGCATTTCTGGTTCCATCCAGCATATGGCCGGTATGAAGCATGTTCCTACGATTATTGCGGTGAATACCGACCCGGGTGCCTCAATTTTCACAATCGCCAAATATGGCATTGTGGCTGATATTTTTGACATAGAAGAGGAGCTGAAAGCCCAGCTTGCAGCATAGATAGTTTTTTCAGTGGTCTGACTTTAGGGCACTTTTTAGTGCCCTTTTTTTATCTGCATCATGAGGAAATACTTCTTTGGAAGTACAACCTCATGATCATTTGCAAGTGGGCTCAATGAGCTTACTCTTTACATGTCACGATGCTTTCTAGTAAGCATTGCTTTTCATTTAGGCTGCATTTCATACGGCAGGGATCGTTCAATCATCCTTCACAGGGGCACATGCATGTGCCCTTCTTTTTTGCTATCAGCGCCTAAAAATGGCTACCCCTTTGGGAGTACAACTTCAAGATAATTTTCGCCAACACTTGCTTGCTTTAGTCTTGCTGCAAAGGTGCTGCGGATATCTCAGATGCGACATTTCTGATGGTTGGCTCTGGCGCGGCGCTCAGCGTATGGTTAATTGAAGAGATAAATATGGAACGTGGGTATTGGATTAAAAGTAAACCTGTCTATACATCTTTGAAGTGGCATGAGAAGGCGACTTCACACCTGGTGCTTGCCACTGGCATAGGCGGTATGGCAGTTCTCAAGTTGTTTCAGCAAATGCACCCGACACAACCGGTCAAAGTACTGTATGGCAAGTATGGGCAGATGGAAGCCGATTATTCAGACACCTTAAAGATGGTTGTGCCCGAAGGGCTGCATATACATAAATTTGATGACGCCCTGTTGACGCAGTTTCAGCTTGAACTGCGCGATGCGCAAATGGGCTTGCGCATCTATGTGGCCGGTTCAGAAGGGTTTATCTGGGATGTGGTCGCGGCGGCTAAACCGTTTGGCATCCAGGAAATGGAAATCATGAAAGAGCAGGCCGATACCCTGGCCCGCAGTGTGTACTGTGTGCACTGTAAAACCATTTCCAAGTATGTCACAACCAATATTACTGCCTGCTGTGGCTGTGAGCGCATGCTGTTTGTGCGTGACCATTTTTCAAGAAATCTGGGCGCGTATATGGGCTTGATGGTTGATGCAGAGTCTCCAGGGGAGTTGCCTGCGATTGAGGAGATTTATCCATGAGTACAATCAATGTAAAAGTCGCTGCCATTGAGGCGGTGACACCGTTAATTAAGCACTTTACCCTGGTGCATGAAGATGGCTCGGACCTGCCCTCATTCTCAGGTGGCAGCCATATCGTGGTGACGATGGATGCAGAGGGGAGAACATACAGAAATCCCTACTCCCTGATGGGGTCGCCTGCAGACACCCAGGCTTATCATATTTCTGTACGGCGCCAGGAAAGCTCACGTGGTGGCTCCTTGTTTATGCACGAACATGTGCATGTGGGCATGCGCCTGAAGATCACACATCCGGTGAACCTGTTCTCACTGTCCAAGCTGGCGCATAAGCATATTCTGATCGCGGGTGGCATCGGCATTACCCCCTTCATGTCTCAAATAGAAGACCTCAAAAGGGTAGGCGCAGACTATGAACTGCATTACGCATTCCGCGCTTATGAGCAGGCCGCTTTTGTCAATGAATTGGAAGAAATGTGTGAAGGCCACTTGCATTGCTATGCCGACAGTCAAGGCGAGCGTATTGACCTGAATGCGCTGTTAAGCCAGCAGCCGCTGGGCTCTCATGTCTATGTGTGTGGCCCGTCTCCCATGGTGGTTGCTGTGCTGGAGACTGCCAGAAACCTGGGTTGGCCTGAAAACAATATACATAACGAAGAATTCTCCTCGCCGCCTGTAGGCGAACCGTTCAAGGTGCAACTGGCCAAGTCTGATATTGAAATTCAGGTGCCCGCGGAAATGAGCATGCTGGAGGCGATTGAAGCGGCGGGTGTCAAAGCGGATTCGCTTTGCCGTGGTGGCGTTTGCGGTCGATGTGAGCTCACGGTCCTCGAAACAGATGGCGGGATCGAACACCATGATCACTATTTGTCTGACTCGGAAAAAGTGTCATGTAGAAGCATCATGCCTTGCGTATCACGCACAAAAGGCAAGCGCTTGCTAGTGGACTTATAGGCCCTGCGCATCATTCATTTCTCATTAGTCTTAAGGCGATAAACATGCAATTAAATTTCAATGATGAGTCATTCCGAGATGACTATAGTTACAAAAACTCTCCCGTAGCCATCAAACGTTTCCCTTTCCCTTTCTCCGAAGATCACTACATGTATTCGGTCAACATCGAGCCGCATACCAAAGGCGCTGAGGGGTCGGTATATGAGTACACCTTTGATGTGGATGAACATTACGTGTCCGAGTGCCTGGATAAAATTATCACGCTGGAACAAGACCCTGGTCGTTACAGTGCCTTGCCGCACATGATGGATGCGCAGTGGGACTTTCTCGAACTCGCGATGACTTCCATGGCCAATGATTATCCTGAGTATTTCACGCTCACCAAAAACGGCAACGTCTGGACCTGGGAAAATCGTCCTTTAGACATCATGGATACCTTCACTTTTGGTGATGCCAGCACGCTGCCGTCTGAGCCATTCGAATACATGGGGCGTCAAATGCAAGGCGATTTTGTTTTGCTGGATCAGCGCGATGGCACTCTGTACTCAGATGCTGGCATTGTGACCAGCCAGGCGGACTGGTCATTGGCATTTAATACCGGCATGTCATGGCAGGAATGGCATGGCCCCGTGCCCAAGGTGACTGAGCTGGGCGTGTTGGACAGGGCCTTGAAGTACCTGCTGAATCTGCAAGTGGGGAATCCTGTGCGTAGACTGAACTGGACCATGACCGTGAATCCACGGCTAGATACTTCTCCAGAGAATTACCCTCTATGGGCGATAGACCGCAATAAGGTCAATAACGAGACAGTCGGTGACCTGGTGAACCTGCGCGTTGAGTTGCAGAGCCTGTTCAGGTTGCCGCGCAGCAATGCGATTGTATTTGGCGTCAGGTGTTACCTCATGAGCCTGAAAGATATCACTACCTATCCACGATGGGCTAAGCGTCTGCACCGCGTGCAAAAAGACCTGCATCCAGACTTGATTGAATACAAGGGGATGACGAGTTATCACCGCTATGTGATTGACTGGCTGGCGCAATTTGATGATGGCGAAGTGTTGGAATATGGGTCACATCCGGAATAAATGACAAGAAGGGTGTTCGTCACGCCATATCAACGACATGGGAAAAATGATGAAAGTACATGTTTTTATCGCAACATTAATGTTGGTTTTGGGTGGGATGCAATCTGCAAATGCTGCTGATGGTGCCTATGTGAAATCTGCGATGTATTCCACGCAGATGCAACACTTGAGCAAGCGTCCTTATCAACAGCCTAAGCGTACAAGCGCTGCAGCAGACACGGCATGGCAAGATGCGACCTTCAGGGGCAGCGATCTGCAGTCGCAAAAAAACTTCAAATTGCACGCACTCGCCAAACGCAGCTTCTAGCGTTGCGCTAGGCAAAACGCTGGTCTTCACACACTGTTTGCTAAGGCATCAACCGCGTGGCCAACGATGGCATGGCCCGCGCCGTGATCATCTGCCAGGCCACTCCGAGATCGCAGGCATCCGTCACATGTCACTGACGGATGTTCTGTAGATCCATCGTCTTTCTAAACTATCTTGCTTTCAAAAATAGTCAGGCCCATCTTACGTTCCGCATGTAAATACTCCCAAGGGAGTAATCCTAAATGGGAATTGTCCCCCGCCTGCTTAAGCCTGAAAATAAAAGCACAAGTTCACTGTACTTTACCTCTCTCAAGTGACAGTACAAACGAGAATGGGCTTGCCAGGGAGGCAATACTCATTGCCTCCCAAATCCCTCTGCCACGTTTAGCTTTAATGGTTACACGCACGCGAGCATGACTTAAGCTAAGGACTACTGTGCTAGTGATTAGCTTAAATTAGGTTGGCTGTTACGTTGTGGTTGGTGTGCAAGGGAGGTCGTGCGAGTTTAGCTGGCCGCAGAACCAGCAGGCCGGTCTTCGTGCTGAAAGCTTGGTCTCTGTATACGGGCGTTGATGGTCAGGATAGTGTGGAAACGTGGTGTTGTTTGTCAGGCACCTCAGTGATGAATCCTTCCAGTGCCAAGAGCTCCCCGGTACTTGAAAATACGCCACGTCCAACTTCTTGCACCAGTTTTGTTTCACCCTTACGGGTAATGATCCTGTAGACAATATTGAAGGTTTCATCTTCGGCAATTTGCTGATTAATCAACTTCCATACCTCCGCTCTATCCGTCGGGTGGATAATCAGGTTGTAGGTCAGGCTGGGGTCATGCAGTAAGTCCAGTGAATCGTAGCCTGTGATGTCAATACAGCCCTCGCTGACATATTCGAAGGTCCATGATCTGTCATGTCTGCAACGATAAATCATCCCGGGGATATGGCTGAGCAGGGCGTTGGCGGCACGACGGTTTGCCGAGTGTTGTGCTTCAGCATCCTTGATGTCTTGAATATTGGTAATGGTGCCGATAACGCTGGTTCTTTCGCCAGAAATATTTGATGAGGATCGTGCCCTTAAGCGGAACCAGTTTGACTCCCCCTGGAGGGAGATTAAACGCAAGTCGATGGTGAAACTTGGCTTTCTGCCGTAGGCAACAGACTCAAGTCTGGACTCCACCATGAGCTTGTCCTCAGGGTGCGCAAAGTCAGAAATGGTTTTATTGAGGCTGTCCTTGATCGCGTACTCAAGAAAGCTTTCCCAGGCGGGGTTTAAAAAGACTATCTTGCCTTCGAAGTTGAGCTGAAAAACAATCTGCTCGAGTTTGTCGATGATGAAATGATAGTTAAATTGAGGGTCAAAGTGGCTGCTGAGTGTATGTTCTGCAGAAAGCGGTGTAAATTGGAATAATGTGAGGTTTGCATCCCTGTCTTCACGCATCTTGGTGAGGCTGACATTAGAGGGAATAGCAGAGCCATCAAGTGAAATCAGGCGAATATTGGTAGATTCATTTTTGGTCTTTCCGGTGGCTGCTTCCGCATTGAGTTCAGCGAAGATCTGGTGGTCGGCAGGATGAATAATGTTGGTGAACGGCATGCCTTTGATTTGGTCTTCGAGGCCGACCAAGCCAAGTGTGCGCAGGAAGGGTGTATTGGCAAACTTTACAATCAGGCCATCCAGCAGCACAGCGGGCGAAGACAAGGCATTGGAGGTTTCCCTGAGCCAGGAAAGTTGTTGTGTAGACTCACTTTTTTTATTGGAGCTGGCTTTGGTAAACAGGGGTTGCACAATAAAAACCAGCGCTGCTGAAAAGATCGCGATGGCGATGGTCACCAGAATAGCCAGGTGTGCTAAAAAAGGACCTTCAATGCTGTGCCACGAACCGAGGACGATTAGGTAAATAATACTGATAATCATCGTTGAAAATATAAAGATGCTCATATGCTGCTGCCTGGTTACATCAATATATCAGTATAAGAAAATCTGCTTGCGATATGCGAAATATTTTAGTCTTTTTTAGAAAATTAAAGAGCTACGTCAATAGCCACAAGCTATATGCCAGCATGCATGTGCTCGTTGCTTCATTGATGATTGTCGTCGTGCTGATGCAGGCGACCTCGTTATTCTTATTTGATTACGTCCCCAATCATTTGGCAACGATTACCCAGGCCTATAACGAGCAAATGCTATGGAAGCAAGAGCTCTATCAATTGGAGACTTCTGCCACTCAAGTTGGCGCAGAGCCTTACAAGATTTCCCTGAGTATCAGTAATTTTGATGATGCAACGTATGCGTGGAGTAGAAAGCAGAGTGATACCCACTTGGCCGCAGCCTATGAAAAGCTCAGCCACTTGCACCAAGCGTTTGTTAAGTGTTGCTTGTATGGCGCTTCTAAAGAGCAAACGCTGCTGAAAGGCAAGCTGATTGTAGAGGCTTATGATGAGTTTATTGAGGCGTCAAAAGACGATGTAGAAGCCAAGCAGGCAGTCGTTCAAATCATGCAATTGGCTTGCGTCTTTCTGGCCATTTGTATTGGTGCATGCATCATGCTCACTGCCTGGCGCATCCTGATTACCCGTTTGGGGCGCATCTATGAGTTGATCCCGAGTGATCTCATCAATGAGGGCAAAGACTTTCATTATGGCGATGAGTTGGAAAAGTTGGAGAAACTCACCGCAGAAATGTCGGCACGCATTGAGGGTTATCAGGCAGAGAGCAATTGGACTAATAAGATCAGTACTGAGAAAGCGAGAAAAACACTGCTATCTCAAGACTTTCTGCTTAAGTTGGCAAGTTTGATTGCTAATTCGGACTTGAATGAAATCACCCTGAAAAAGGTGCTTTATTCGATGGAAAAAACATTGGATGCGAAGAACGTTGCCTTAATGTTCAGTGATATCGGCTCACGCTTTTCTTCACATCGGGCTCTTTTTTCGGGGTATACGCCGTTATCTTTCGATAAAAGTATGTTTGATCAAGATCTGCAAATGTTTGAAGTGACGCATGAGACCAAGCTGATACAGGGGGAGTGCATTCAATACACGACAGTGCCATTGCCAAGCGCCAATGGCTGGCTAGGTATTCTGCTCATCGAGACCGATGCCAACCACTATTTTGAGGACATGGAAATCCAGCTGATTGAAGTCACTTCGCAGATGGTGGCGATGGCCATGGGGTTTCAAGCCCGGGAGCAGGAGGGAAGGCGCGTGGCTTTGCTTGAGGAGCGCGCGGTGATTGCGCGGGAGTTACATGACTCCCTCGCCCAGTCGCTGTCCTATATGAAGTTTCAGCTTGCACGGTTGCAGAGCATCTTCAATCAGGAGGGGGTGAGTTCAGACGCCGCGGAAATTGCAAATGATATCCGTGAAGGGTTGGATAATGCCTACAAAGAGTTGCGGGAGTTATTAACGACATTCAGGGTGCAAATGGATGTGCGAGGCCTGGATCACGTATTGGAGGAAACCATTAGTGAGTTTTCCAGCCGTTCTAATCTCTCGATTGCGCTGGATAACCGATTGCAGGATTGCCGGTTGACCGTGAATGAAGAGTTTCATTTGCTGCACGTTATCCGTGAGGCGCTGTCGAACATTGTGCGGCACTCAGGCGCTGAGAAAGTCAAAGTGTCGTTAGTACTGCAGTCCACGGGCGAAGTGATTGTCATGGTGGATGATGACGGCATTGGCCCCGCGTTTGATGAGTCTAAGCCACACCATTACGGGTTGGCGATTATGACCGAACGCGCCCATTGTCTGGGCGGTGAAATTGAGGTGATCCCTCGCCGATTAGGCGGAACAAGGGTGCGATTAGTGTTCCGACCAAAAAATGAGGGTATAAAACAATAAAGATGGGGTTAGAAAATGGCAACGACAGTCGTAATTATTGATGATCACGCATTATTCCGTAAAGGCGTCATGCAGATGATTTCTTCGGATCCTGAGTTCGATGTGATTGGGGAGGCCGCCTCCGGGTTACAGGGGTTGTCTCTGGTTGAACAGCTCAAACCGGGGCTGGCTTTAATTGACCTGAATATGAAGGTCATGAATGGCATAGAAACACTGACGCGCATCAAAGAGGCCAAGCTTGATACCAAGTGTATTGTGTTGACGGTTTCTGACGCAGAAGATGACTTGCTGGAAGCTTTACGTGCTGGCGCCGATGGTTATTTATTGAAAGATATGGAGCCTGAAGACTTATGTGCCAGCCTGAAAAAAGCCATGTCTGGTATCACGGTGTTGCATGAAAGCCTGACCGATATCCTGAAAAACGCGCTGGTAAATCCTACCTTGAATAAGCAGGACGATGATGTTTCCCTCACCGAGCGTGAGCGGGAGATTCTGGAGTGCCTGGCAAGAGGCCTGAATAACAAAACCATCGCAAGGCATCTGGGCATTAGCGACACCACTGTAAAGGTGCACATCAAGCATCTGCTGAGTAAGCTGAAATTAACCAGCCGTTTGGAAGCCGCCGTATGGGCGCACACTAAAAAAGTGGTGTAAGCCGTTTTTCGTTTGAAGGCATTTGGCGTTTTGCAATGACTTGATCAAGGGATGCATTTGAACTGCCACCTCGGCAGCTTCTGCACCCTTTTTTCATTTTGGCTAACGCCTGATGATCGCCTTCTGTCGTGAATATCGCATTGGCGTTCAAGGCCATGAGTGCGTCATATGTTGCACAATCAAGGGAACTTCTAAAGCCCCATCTCTCGTTGCTTCGTACCCTAGCACCGGTAATTTTTCTTTGCCGGTCATCAGTAAGCCATCACCAATGCCGCCATTAAATCTCGAAAGCACAATGCCAGTTTTCAGGCTTGTGCCAGGCAGTTTTTTTGCGATGACATGCCTCTTTAAAACCGCTTCAATTGCCTGAAAGCGCCTCCCCGGTGACCTCTCCCGGAATTTCGAATCGCAGTTTCTCTGATGTTTATTAGCGTGTAGCTACCACTTATGAGGTAAGCCTAAGTGGTAATAGAAAGTCACTTTTCACGTCGCTATGATTGACGACGATGCGATAAGCGGGAGTTGTATATTCCGATCAATCAGTATCGTGAAGTGATGGTTCTTAATTTTTAAATGATGGGTCGCCTATAAAAACTTATGAAGTAATAGCGATGGTTGAGTGGGGTTAGGCAGATTCAATTCAAGGGAGGTTTGTGTGCAAAAAACGGTAGAAGTGACAGATGCAATCACCGCAGATGTCAGCAACGATGTAGTGGCTGGAAATGCCTCACTACATCGCACAATTAGCTGGACAGGTGCATTTTGGGTTGCCAGCGGGGTGCCCGCTTTGGTGTTGTTTTCAATGGGTGCTATTGCGGCCACGGTGGGTAAGCCGGCTTGGCTGGTATGGATGATTTCCATTGGGTTTGGCTTTATTCAGGCATTTACCTATGCAGAAATTGCCGGCTTGTTTCCACATAAAACCGGTGGTGCATCCGTGTATGGCGCAGTGGCCTGGATTCGTTACAGCAAGTTTGTCGCACCACTTTCAATCTGGTGTAACTGGGTCGCCTGGACGCCGGTACTTTCAATCGGTTCAGGCCTAGCGGCAGGATATATCCTCACCGCCATGTTTGCTCCGGATGCCGCCATCAATACCTGGCAACTGACACTCCTTGATTTGGGGATGTTAAAAGAGGGCCTGACGCTGCGTATCAATGCTACCTTTGTGATTGGCTCAGCATTACTTTTACTGGTCTACTTTATCCAGAATGGTGGCATTCTACGTTCAGCCAGAACCACCATGATTTTGGGCGTGGCTGCTTTGATTCCATTGATCATGATCGGCCTGGTCCCTTTAATCACCGGTGATATGCCTTCTGAGCACTTTTTCCCTTTATCGCCATTGGCTTACGACAGTGTTGGTAACGTGATTGACGGGTTGTGGAATCTGGATGGCTGGGTGCTCATGGCGGGTGGTTTATTTATCGCCGCCTGGTCAACCTATGGTTTTGAAACCGCGGTCTGTTACACCCGCGAATTTAAAAATCCTGAAACTGATACTTTCAAGGCCATTTTCTATTCTGGCTTGCTCTGTGTCGGCGTGTTCACATTAGTGCCGTTGGCATTCCAGGGCCATTTGGGCTTGGGGCAACTGATTACACCAGCCGTGACTGATGCCGCTGGTAATGTGACCACTGCCGCTGTGTATGATGGCATGCTGGCGCCTGATATTTATAGCGGTATGGGCGTTGCAAAAGCACTGTCTGGCATTTTGGGAAATACTGCGTTTATTGCCAACCTGGTCGTGGTGATGCTGATTCTAGCATTGCTGCTTTCAATCATGACCACCATGTCTGGCGCTTCACGCACCTTATATCAAGGTTCCGCAGATGGCTTGCTGCCGAAGTTCCTGTCCAAAGTGAACGAGCATGGCGCACCAACCAGTGCCATGTGGGCCAACATGATCTTCAACTTCGTCTTGCTGATGATGTCTGATTACATGTTCTTGCTTGCGGCCGCGAATGTCAGCTACGTCATCTTCAACTTCCTGAACCTGAACGCGGGCTGGATTCACCGTATGGATAGACCCAATTGGGAACGCCCTTACAAAGCGCCGACCATTTTGATCGTATTAGGTACTTTCCTGGCTTTTGTAAACGTCACCCTCATGGGGCTGGGCGCCAATATCTGGGGTGCCGGTACATTAATGAGCGGTTTGGTCATGGCAGGCCTGGTGTTCCCGATCTTTATCTGGAGACATTACATCGTGGATAAAGGCGTGTTGCCTAAGGAAATGCAAGAAGACATGCTGTTGGACGGTAATCAAAAAACGACCGCAGGTGTACTTCCTTACGTTGCATTGATTGTTGCTGGAGTGATTGTGTATTTTACGAGTCATTTAGCCTCATAAGGGCGAAATCATAAGCTCTGCGGTCCATTACCATGGATTGTTTGTAAGAGCTAAAGGGGGCACCAGCCCCCTTTCTTATTTACTCCCCTTCATGGGGGTAACTTACTTTGGGTTGAATTAGAGGTAAAGTAATTGAGTATCCAATTAAATGATTCGAGCACCGGCCAGACGATTGAGCTGGTCAAAAATCTCGTCAAAGGCCTAGAGGTCAGTTCAAATGAAATCGGCAAAGTTGCTGACATTATTAAGCAGGTTGCTAAACAAACAACACTCATTTCAATGAATGCAACCATCGAGTCTGCAAGGGCAGGCGAGGCCGGTCTTGGCTTTGCCGTTGTTGCA
>CAYTIV010000011.1:0-26449 GCA_964437895.1 uncultured Methylotenera sp. | reverse complement strand
AGGTAATCTTCTCATTTCTCAAGTCAAAATCGCATCGAATGCCATTTTTCTTCAAGTTTTCAACCACTTGGCGGACATAATCCGCTTGATTGTCAGAAATATTGAGCACCATCACTTGTACCGGTGACAACCAGACTGGCATTGCACCGGCAAAGTTTTCGATCAAAATCCCCAGAAAGCGCTCCATAGAACCCACAATAGCGCGGTGCAGCATGATAGGGCGCTGACGGGTATTATCCTCGGCCACATACTCAGCGCCCAGGCGCTCAGGCAAGTTGGGGTCAAGCTGAATGGTACCGCATTGCCACATACGCCCCAGCGAGTCCTTCAGTGTAAACTCGATTTTAGGGCCGTAAAACGCGCCCTCGCCTGGCTGATATTCAAACGCCAGACCGTTGGCCTTAATCGCATTGGCCAAAGCGGTTTCCGCCTTGTCCCAAGCCTCTTCGGTCCCCACCCGCTTCTCGGGGCGTGTGGACAACTTGACGATCACATCATCAAAACCGAAGTCTTTGTATACTTCGTACAACATCTTGATGAAATCCGCGACCTCGGCCTCGACCTGTGACTCCATACAGAAGATATGCGCATCATCTTGCGTGAAACCGCGCACGCGCATCAAGCCATGCAGCGAGCCTGAAGGCTCATTACGGTGACACGAACCAAACTCCGCCAAACGCAATGGCAGGTCACGATAGCTATGCAAGCTGCTGTTGAAAATCTGAATATGACCTGGGCAGTTCATAGGCTTGACCGCGTAGTCGCGATTTTCAGACTGGGTCACAAACATATTGTCGCGGTAGTTCTGCCAGTGGCCAGACTTTTCCCACAGGGTTTTGTCTAGCACGGTCGGCGTACGGACCTCCTGATAGTCGTACTCCTTGAATTTGGCGCGCATGTATTGCTCTACTTCTTGCCAGATCACCCAGCCACGAGGGTGCCAGAACACCATCCCTGGTGCATCCTCCTGCATATGGTAAAAATCGAGCTGCTTACCGAGTTTACGATGGTCACGCTTTTCAGCCTCTTCCAGCATATGCAGATAAGCTTCCAACTCATCCTTATTGCGCCAGGCTGTGCCGTATACACGTTGCAACATCTCGTTATTGCTATCCCCGCGCCAATAGGCCCCGGCCAGTTTCATCAGCTTAAAAGCCTTGAGTTTGCCTGTGCTGGGCACATGTGGGCCACGACACAGATCGGTAAACTGTCCTTCGGTATATAAGGAGACATCCTCATTACTCGGGATACTGGCGATGATCTCGGCCTTGTAATGCTCGTTGATGCTTTTGAAATAGGCTACAGCTTCATCGCGCGGCAAGACTTTGCGCTCAACTTTTTCATCTTTTTTGGCCAGCTCAGCCATTTTCTTTTCGATCGCCAACAGGTCGTCCGGCGTGAAGGGGCGCTTATAGCTAAAGTCATAATAAAAACCGTTTTCGATCACAGGACCAATCGTCACCTGTGCATCTGGAAACAGCTCCTTGACCGCGTAGGCGAGCAAATGCGCGGTGGAGTGACGAATCACCTCCAGCCCCTCGTCATTCTTGTCAGTGATAATAGCCAGGTCGACATCTTCAGCAATCAGATGACTGGTATCAACCAGTTTGGCCTCATGCCCGGCATAGGTTACCTGCCCAGCCAACGCGGCTTTGGCGAGCCCCGCACCAATATTCAGCGCGACTTCGGCCACGGTCACCGGCTGTTCAAAACTTCTTGACGACCCATCAGGCAAGCGAATTACAGGCATGACTCTCTCTCTTCAATCATTCAAACCACCAATAAAACAAGCACATGGCACCCGTTTCTGGTCAAACCGCGATTATCTCACAGCGCAGGAAAATTTCGCAATCACAAACCCAGCCTTAACGCGTGAAACCGCCGATACAAAGCGATACACACCGATACAAAACCTGCATTCAGGACAGAAGCCTCACGTCGTTAACCAAATTAACAGGCAGTGACGCCTGCAACGACTCATCACAAGGGAGACACATCATGACCAGTATCAGCCTGGGCAGTATCAGCAGCCAGATCACCAACAACATTTTCAGCAAGCTAGACACGTCCAACCAGGGCTATATCGATGCCACCTCATTAAACGAAGCCCTCACCGGATCATCAGACAACACGACCAGCGATCTGGTGACCAGCATGGATACTGATGGTGACAGCAAGATCACCAAAAGCGAACTATCCAAAGGAATAGAAAACCTGTTTAGTCAGCTGCAGAGTGCCAGCCAGCAGGCAGGCGGCCCACAAGGCATGCCGCCACCTCCGCCCGGTGGTGCTGGCGGGCCACCGCCGCCCAAAGGTGACAAGAACGAGGATGACACCGGCCTGACCAAAGACCAAATGCAGGATGTGGCCGCCAATACCGATGACAGCAAGCTCTCAGCGTTGCTGACCAGCGTTTCCAGCAACTTTGAAGCGGCAGACACCAACGGTGATGGCAAGGTCACACAACAGGAAGCCATGGCCTACCAGCAAAGCCAGAACAGCGACAGCGCAGTGCAAAATCAGAGCAGCGGCCAGAACGCATCACAGCAGGCACTAGAGCAAATAGCCAAACTGGTTAAAACCTACGGATTAGACAGCGGCAGCACGACCAACAGTAGTCAATGGGCCGTTTCGGCCTGAGGTGAGCCGTAAAAACAAAAAGCCACCAGAGCACTGGTGGCTTTTTTTATTTGGTAGTCGCGAATGGACTCGAACCATCGACCCCCACCATGTCAAGGTGGTGCTCTAACCAGCTGAGCTACGCGACTGCTGATCGCAGCATCATTTGCCGCAAATCAATAAGGTTGCGCATTCTATCCGAAAGCCATCAGTTAGGCAATGGTATCCGCTTATAATATACGCATGAGCTTATTATCACCCTCCCCCGCACGGCTGCATGACAGCCTTGCGGATACCCTAATCAGTGCATTGGTTGAACATGAATACTGTGTGGTTGATCAGTTTTTACCGGCCACACTGGTCACAGAACTACGCGACATTGCCCTGGCCCAACAGGCTCACGGACACATGCATCAGGCGGGCACCAGCCAGTCTGCCGTGACCAACACCCGTCTGCGCGGGGATCAGATCGCTTGGCTGGAAAACGATGACCCACAACCGGCAGTACAGCAGTATTTATCCCTGCTCAATGAGGTACAGCAGACCGTTAACCGACAATTGATGATGGGCCTCAACAGCTTTGAAACGCACTTTGCCGTGTATCCAGCCAACTCTTGCGGCTACGCCACGCACATTGATCAGTTTCTAAAGCACCGCACGCAACCGGCACCAGGCGCTAGAACACTCACGTCAATCATATACCTAAATGACCCCTGGCCAGAGTATGCGGGGGGCGCATTGCGCTTGTATCTGGATGCACACAGCGAGACGCCCGCACCAGAGGCGAGGCATATTGACATTGCACCGATTGGGGGCCGTTTGGTGCTTTTTCTATCGGCGCGCTTTTGGCATGAAGTGCTGCCAGCCAGCTTGCCACGTGTCAGTGTGACCGGCTGGTTCAAAACCCGCTGACACAACGCTGTTAAATCTAAGGCGCGGTCGTGAGACGGCTGTAGATGTCAGCGCCGGCGTAGCCATCTTGTGGCAAGCCTTCACTGGCCTGATAACGACGGAGCGCCGCCTGTGTTTTTGCGCCAGGAAACCCGTCCGGCGCACCACAGTCAAATCCCTTGGCGTTAAGCGCCTCTTGCAGCGCCCACATTTGCTGATAACTGAGGGCGGGCGGCTCAGGGGGCATCTGTAAGGTGTATGCCGGCTGGCGCAACTGCTGACTAAACAGACTCACCGCCAGCGCGTAATTAATTGACCGGTTCCACTGCATGATGACATCAAAATTGGGAAACACCATATAAGCGGGGCCATCATAGCCCTGTGGTAACAGAATCGCCGCCTGCGATAACGCCAGTACATCGTCCGGCACCCCGGTGACCCCCAGCTTTACCCACTCACGCACAGGTTTGTTGAGTTGCCACTGCGCCTGACTATAATCAAAGCCAGCCGGCAAGCCAACTTGCACACTCACGGGCTGTCCAGCCTGCCAGCCCGCCTGCGACAGGTAATTGGCCGCCGAATTGAATACATCCGGATAAGAAGTCCAGATATCGACCTTACCATCCGCATCCGCATCAACACCATACTTAAGCAAGGTGGATGGCATAAACTGCATATGTCCAGTCGCCCCGGCCCACGAGCCCAGCACGGGGCTATCGTAACGCTGCTCACGCGCCACCACGCGCATCAGATTCAACAGCTCCCGCTTGAAAAATTCGGCACGTCGCCCCTCATAGGACAAGGTGGCCAACGCAGAGGCTAGCGGAATATCACCCATGAACCCGCCAAAATTTGTTTCCAGCCCCCAAAACGCCACCAGCACCTCTTGCGGTACCTGGTAACGCTCCTCCACGACGTAAAGCACGCCTTGGTAGTCCTGCGCCATTTGCTTGGCCTTGGCGATCACGCGCGGTTGAATACGACGGTTGATGTAGCCGGAAAAACTACTCACAAACTCAGGCTGTTTACGGTCGAGTTCAACCACCTTGGGCAAATAACTCACATGACGCAAGGTTGCATCTACGGCTTCCGGGGTAATCTGCAAAGCAAGCGCTTCCTGACGCAAAGCCAGTAGCCAGTTTTGGAAACCCTCCGGATCTTCAGTTTGGGGCTGCGCCTGCGCCGCGAGACAGACAACGGCCAGCAACGCCAGCGTAGATTTCAGAAACAAGGCGGTGATACGCGAACTCATGATGTAGACCCGGACAAAATGGCAGCATAGCCTGCCTGATAGTCAGCAAACTGCGGTTGGAAGCCGGTTTGCCGGAGATAGCTGTTTCGAATGCGTTTTCCAGAAGCCGGCAACGCTGCGGGCGTGGGCGGTGCCTGCACCTGCAACTGGCGCGCCAGCCATTGCAGCACCTCATGCTGTGGCACTGGCGCTCCATCGGTCAAAATGCAATGTGTGGGCAGCGATGCGCCTGAGGATAATCGCTGATATAAATGGACGACTGCCGCCGCCACATCCTGCTCGTGCATGCGATTGGTCCACTGCACCTGCGTCGGCCAGCGCTCTGGCTGCTGTAACAGGCGTAACAGATACAAACGCTGCGGCCCATAGATACCGGAAACCCGCAGAGCGGTATGGCCACACGGCAGGGACTGCAGGCAGCGCTCCGCCTCCAGCAACAGTCGGCCATTGTCTTCTACCGGCTGCGCGGGTGTATCATCATCCACCCACTCGCCCGCCCGCTCACCATACACAGCCGTACTGGACACAAAAAACACATGCTTAAGCGAGGCAAGGTCCAGCTGACGCAACACATGACGCAGCCCCTCGATATAGGTCTGCCTATAATCCTGCCCCGCCACCGGCGCTAGACAATACAACACAATATCGGCCTGCAAGGCAGGCAGTGGTCCGCCGGACACCACATCATGGTAAAGCACGTCAGCGCCGGCTGGCACCGGGGCCGGTGTACGCCTGACGATGGTGAGCGCATGGCCTTGCGCGAGCGTCGCCTGCGCGATCAAAGCACCCAGACTGCCACAGCCGATTTGCAACACCCGCATCGCTAGCCTTAGAAAGTGAGACCTGGCAGAGGGTGCTTGCGCAGATAGCGCTCAGCCAACAACATGGCCGACATGGTCTTACTATCGGTGATGACCCCGTCTTCTATGGCCTGCATCACCTGCGCGAACGGCCAGACAAACACATCCATGGCTTCATCAATATCTCTGGCATGTGCCCCTTGCGTCAGGCCACGCGCCAGATAAATATGAATCACCTCATTGGAGTAGCCGATACATGGGTGCTGCACACCGAGCTTGATCCACTCGCGGGCTTCGTAACCGGTTTCTTCCAGCAACTCGCGCTGACCGGTGGTGAGCACGGGTTCACCGGCATCGATCTTGCCCGCTGGCAGCTCAATAAACACTTGTTTGAGCGGATAGCGAAACTGGCGCTCCAACACCACCTCACCGGCATCAGTCAGCGCAATCACGACCACCGCCCCTGGATGGATCACATACTCACGGCCGCTGATGACGCCATTGGGCAAGCGCGCCTCGTCATAGCGCACAGTCAACATTTTGCCTTGGGCCATAATTTCACTGGAAACGGTGGTTTCTACCAGGTGCTGATCCTGCACCGCTGTTGTGTGTTCTGTCATACCAACGACGACTTCCTAAACTGCGTTCTTTTTAAATGTATTGCAATCATTGACGCTGCCTGACTGCAAGCCTTGCTTGAACCATTGCACCCGTTGTGCCGAACTGCCATGGGTAAAACTGTCGGGCACCACATACCCTCTCGCCTGCTTTTGCAGCGCATCATCACCAATGGCGGTTGCCGCACGTAAAGCCTCTTCAACATCGCCAGCTTCCAGAATCCTGAATTGCTGATTGGCATGTGCCGCCCAAACCCCGGCATAGCAATCCGCTTGCAACTCCAGGCGCACAGAGTAGGCATTTGACTCAGCCTCAGAGCGTGCCTGTTGCCGTGCTTGCTGCACTTTTTCTGAGGTGCCTAACAGATTTTGCACATGGTGCCCAACCTCATGCGCGATCACATAAGCCTGCGCAAAATCGCCCGGGGCCTTGAACTGTTGTTGCAGCGCCTGATAAAAGCGCAGGTCTATATACACCTTGCGGTCAGCCGGGCAGTAAAAAGGCCCCATCGCCGTCTGCCCCTGACCACAAGCGGTGGGCGTGGCGTCACTAAATATTTCCAGATTTGGCGCCTCGTACTGCCGTCCCGCAGCGGAAAACAGGGACTGCCAGACCTGTTCAGTGCTCCAAAGCACGCGTGACACAAAGCGCACTGAAGGGTCATCGGGGTTGGCAGGCTGCGCCTGCGATTGCGTTGGCGGCGCAACCTGCTGAGCAACATTGAGCACCAGATTGGGATCCACGCCGAAATACAACGCAATCAGCGCGATGGCGATCGTGCCCAGACCGATGCCTCGTCCACTCATGACGGATTGGTCGCGACTGTCCTCTACATGCGCGCTTTCTTCCAGATCGTCCAGTCGCACAGGTGCCTCCCGCGATATGCTTGATCAAAAATGTTGATGGAATGTGATTACTTTAGCATGCAGCACTGATAAAATCACACCATGTTTACAGGGATTATTCAAACCGTCGGCAGGATTGCCGACGTCGTTCCACAGGGTGAAGATTGCGCATTACACATCGCATCTGCCGGACTTGGGATGGAGGATGTGCAACTGGGTGACAGCATTGCGGTCAACGGCGTCTGCCTGACCGTGACCGCTTTCGATACCAACAGCTTTCAAGTCATGGTTTCCAAGGTCACGCTAGAAGTGACTACCGGCCTTGGCCAGCCTGGGCCGGTCAACCTCGAAAAAGCGCTGCGTCTGTCCGACCGGCTGGGCGGGCATCTGGTCACCGGGCACGTTGATGGCATCGGCCAGATCACCACACTCGCGCAGACCGGCGAATGCTGGCTCCTTAAAATCCGGACACCGCATGCCCTCAGTCGCTACATCGCCAAAAAAGGATCACTGTGCGTGAATGGCATTAGCCTGACCGTAAACGAGATCGCGCATGACGAAGTCAGCATTAACCTGATTCCGCACACCATGCAACACACCATGATGCAACATGCCAAGGCCGGAGATGCGGTCAACCTCGAAATCGATTTGATTGCACGTTATGTCGAACGCATGCAAGCCTGGGAGCAAGAATAATGTCGGCACAAATTAGCCCGATCGAAGCCATTATTGCCGATATTCGCGCCGGAAAAATGGTCATCCTCGTCGATGACGAACACCGTGAAAACGAAGGTGATTTTGTGATTGCTGCCGAATTCGTCACGGCAGAACATATTAACTTTATGGCCAAACATGGTCGCGGCCTGATTTGCCTGACACTCACCGAGCAACGCTGCCGTCAGCTGGATCTGCCGCCTATGGTGCAGAAAAACGGCACGCGTCTTGGCACCAACTTCACGGTGTCTATCGAAGCAGCCGAGGGCGTGACGACCGGCATCTCCGCAGCAGATCGCGCCACCACCATACGCGCAGCCATTGCCAAGCAGGCCAGCGCCAGCAGCATTGTCAGCCCGGGCCATATTTTCCCACTTTCGGCGATGAACGGCGGCGTACTGGTGCGCGCAGGTCACACCGAAGCCGGTTGTGACTTGGCCCAGCTGGCCGGTTGCGAGCCCGCCAGTGTGATTTGTGAGATTCTCAAGGATGATGGTGAGATGGCCAGGCTGCCAGACCTGATGCAGGTCGCGGCAGAGCACGATATCAAGATAGGCACCATTGCAGACCTGATTCACTACCGTGCCGCCCACGAAACGCTGATAGAACGCAGTGCCGAGCGCACCATTGAAACGGTCTTTGGCCCGATGCGACTGATTGCGTATCGAGACAACATCGCGCAGGAAACACATCTGGTATTGATTAAAGGCGACCCGCAAAACAGCGACGAAGTTTTGGTGCGCGTGCATGAGCCGCTGTCGATGATAGACCTGCTGGACAGCAGCCATCAATCGCATAGCTGGAACCTGCTGCATGCCATGCGTATTATCAGCACCGCCCCTTGCGGCGTCATGGTGTTGATTAATCATGATGAAGATGGCCTGGGCCTCACTGACCGCATCCTGCGCGCTGACCAAAAGCTGGTCTTGAATCAGGAGTTGCGCAATTACGGCATAGGCTCGCAGATTCTGCTTGATCTGGGCGTCAAAAAAATGCGCTTGATGGCGGCCCCACGTAAAATGCCTAGCATGGATGGCTTTGGGCTGGAAATTACCGGCTACCTGAGCGCAGAAGAAGCGGCGGCACCATGACCGAACAGCTTAGCTTACAAAGCAGCGATATGCGCCTCAACCTCACCGGCCAAATTTTAATTGCGATGCCGGCCATGGAAGACCCCTACTTTAGCAAAAGCGTCATTCTGGTCTGTAATCATGATGAAGATGGCGCCATGGGCATGATGCTCAATCATCCACTGCAATTGAATGTCGGTGATTTGTTCGAGCAACTAGACATGACCTGTGCGCCCACGGCCCAACCCACGCGCCAGGTGCATTTGGGTGGACCGGTACAGGTCGAACGCGGCTTCGTGCTGCATACACCGGCCACCGAATTCAACACCACCATGGAGTTGTCCGAAGGTCTGGCCCTCACCTCCTCCAAAGATATTCTCGAAGCCGCAGCAAGAGATGAAGCACCGCAAGACATGTTTATTGCGCTGGGCTATACCGGCTGGTCCGCCGGCCAGCTAGAAGAAGAGATTCAGGCCAACGCCTGGCTGACCCTGCCCCTGCATGATCAGCAGCAACTGCACAAACTGATTTTCAAACTGCACAATGACGACAAACTCTCGTGGGCTATGCAGCAACTGGGCGTAGATTTTGCCACGCTATCTGAGGTGGCAGGCCATGCCTGATGCCACCCAACCCGGCAAACAGCCCCTCAATCAAAGCCATCTTCCCATTACCCAGCGCCGTTACCCGGATATTAGCGGCACGGTGCTGGCGTTCGACTTTGGCGAAAAGCGCATCGGCGTGGCAGTGGGCGATACCTTGCTCAAACTGGCGCACCCGCTGCTCACCATAGACTCAGAAGAAAACGCCGTCAAATTTGCACAGATAGAGACACTGCTTAAAGAGTGGCAGCCTGCATTACTGGTGGTGGGCTTACCCCTATCACTGGAGGGCGAGGCCCATGCCATGACCGCACTGGCACAAAAGTTTGCGCAACGGCTGGAAGGCCGCTTTAATCTACCGGTCGTCATGGTTGACGAGCGCCTCTCCTCTGCAGAAGCCTCGCAGTCACTACGTCAGGCAGGTATACGCGGGCGGGCGCAAAAGCCGTTACTGGACCAGGTGGCGGCGCAAACTATATTACAATCTTATTTTGACACTTATCACGGACTGACATCGCCTTTGCCATGACCTTACCTGACCCGGAACAACTGCTGGAACAGCTCTACGCCCAACTGAAACCTCGCATACAGGAGAATACCGCGCTGGTCGGTATTTATACCGGGGGCGTGTGGCTGATGGAAAAGTTGCTGGCACGCCTGCAGCGCGAACTTGGCCGTGAGATCGTGCACGGCAAAATGGATGCGGCCCTATATCGCGATGATTACGCCCAACGTGGCCTGAAAACCGCTGCGCAGCCGACGCACATGCCGTTTGATGTCAACGGCATGCATATCATCCTCATTGATGATATTTTTTATACCGGCCGTACCACGCGCGCCGTCATGAACGAACTGTTCGACTACGGTCGCCCGGCTTCGGTACAACTGGCAGCCTTAATCAATCGCGGTGGTGCACAACTGCCCATCCGCCCGGACATGGTGGGTGCAGATCTGCCGCTGCAAGCCCAGCAGTCCTTCGAACTGGCCATGAACACGCAAGGACGCCTGCAACTGCGCATTGCCGAATCTGAATCGTCTGTAGACAATGGAAACGACGCCCATGTATAACCCGCAACTTAACGCACAAGGTCAACTGCAGCACTTGCTCAGTATTGAAGGTTTGCCCAAACGCATTCTGACCGACATTCTCGATACCGCCGAAAGTTTTGTCGGCGTGGCCGAGCGTGAAGTCAAAAAAGTCCCCCTGCTGCGTGGCAAAACGGTGTGCAACATTTTCTTTGAAAACAGCACCCGCACCCGTACCACCTTTGAGATTGCCGCCAAACGCCTGTCAGCAGACGTGCTTAACCTGAATGTCAGCACCTCCTCTCAGTCTAAGGGGGAGACCATTCTTGATACGGTCAACAACCTGATTGCCATGCATGCAGATATGTTTGTCGTGCGTCATCAACAGAGTGGCGCGGCCCATTTTATTGCGCAGCATGTACCGCCACACATCAGCGTCATCAATGCGGGTGATGGCCGCCATGCACACCCGACCCAAGGCCTGCTGGATGTGTTTACCATACGCAAATACAAACCCGAGATGCATAATCTGCGCGTCGCCATTGTCGGCGATGTGTTGCATTCGCGCGTGGCGCGCAGTGAGATCCACGCTCTGACTACGCTGGGCGTCCCCGAGATCCGTGTGATTGCGCCACGCACCCTGCTGCCCACCGACGTCGAAAAACTCGGCGTGCAGGTCTATCACAACATGGAGCAGGGCCTGAAGGATGTCGATGTGGTCATGATGCTGCGGCTACAGAATGAGCGCATGTCCGGGGCCTTGTTGCCCAGCTCACAGGAGTTTTTCCAGACCTTTGGCCTGACCCCGGAACGTCTGGCACTGGCCAGACCCGATGCCATCGTGATGCACCCTGGCCCCATGAACCGTGGGGTGGAAATTGATTCAGCCGTGGCAGATGGCAAACAGTCCGTCATTCTGCCGCAAGTCACTTTTGGCATTGCCGTACGTATGGCAGTCATGGCCATTCTGGGAGGAGGCAACGCCGCATGAATATCCTGATCAAACAAGGGCGTCTGATGGATGCCAGCCAGTCGCTGGATCAGGTGACTGACCTCTACATTAGCGCAGGCAAGATTGTCGCACTGGGCACTGCCCCCGCTGGGTTCACCGCAGATCAAACGCTGGATGCTAACGGTAAATGGGTGCTGCCTGGCTTGGTAGACCTGTGTGCCCGCCTGCGGGAACCCGGCAGCGAGTACAAAGCCACCCTGCTCAGCGAGTTGCGCGCAGCCATGGCCGGTGGTGTCACCAGCCTGGCCTGCCCGCCAGACACAGATCCCGTCCTAGATGAACCTGGCTTGGTAGAAATGCTCAAGCACCGGGCAAAATCACAGGCCCTGGCGCATGTCTACCCGCTGGGGGCCGTGACCCGTCAATTACAAGGCCAGTTACTGACCGAAATGTATGCCCTGACAGCGGCGGGCTGTGTTGGTTTTTCACAGGCAGACCATGCCATCGTCGATACACAGGTACTGTGGCGTGCCTTTGAGTACGCAGCCACGTTTGGCTACACCCTGTTTATGCGCGCTGAGGATCCTTATCTGGCCAAGAATGGCGTTGCCCATGATGGTGAAGTGGCGTCGCGACTGGGCCTGAAAGGTATTCCATCCGCGGCTGAGTGCATCGCCTTGCAAACCATGCTGTGCGTAGCGCAAGCAACAGGTGCCAAACTGCATATTGCGCGGGTATCGACGGCAGAATCCGTAGACCTCATCCGCCAGGCCAAACAGGCGGGCATGCAGGTTACGGCTGATGTCAGCATCCAGCATCTGCATCTCACCGATATGGATATCGGCTTTTTCGACAGCATGGTGCACCTCAATCCGCCCGTACGCACACAACGCGATCGAGATGCCCTGCGTGCTGGCCTGCTGGATGGCACGCTGGACGCCATTTGCTCGGATCACACACCGGTGGACGACGATGCCAAGGCCCTGCCTTTTGCAGAATCGCACCCTGGCGCCTCCGCGCTTGAGCTGTTGCTTCCACTGACCCTGAAATGGGCTGCGCAGGCCAAACTCTCGCCCGTGCAAGCACTGGCCAAAGTCTCGCGCACACCTGCCGACATTCTAGGTATTGCCGCCGGCCACCTGCAGGTGGGCGCGACGGCAGATGTGGTCATCTACGATCCAGAAATGGAATGGCGCGTTGATGGTCGCGCACTGCTGAGCCAAGGCAAGAACACGCCCTTCGTCAACCATGCCGTGACTGGCAAAGTGACTGCGACCCTGACCCAAGGCCAACTGGTCTTTCAGCAAGAAACGTTTCAGACGACCTGATTCGGGACGTAAAAAAGCCTGCGTTGTGCCAGAGCGCCACGCAGGCTTTTTTTTCGCGTGATCAACTTAGAGAATATCCAGATCCGAAATCTTGCTACGTTCCTGGTTTTCGGGATTCATGACCTTGCTGTTGAGCTTGAACTTGAGTCGGAGATCGTTCACTGAATCGGCATTGCGCAAAGCATCGTCATAACTGATCTGCCCTGATTCAAACAACTCAAACAAGGCCTGATCAAAGGTCTGCATGCCCAGCTCGCGTGATTTGGCCATGATTTCCTTGATGGCATGCACCTCGCCTTTGTAAATCAAGTCAGAAATCAGTGGCGAATGCAGCAATACCTCTACTGCCGCGATACGCCCACTACCATCCACCTTGGGAATCAGACGTTGCGAGGCGACGCAGCGCAAGTTCAGTGACAGATCCATCAGTAACTGCTGACGGCGCTCCTCTGGAAAGAAGTTGATGATACGATCCAGCGCTTGGTTGGTACTGTTGGCATGCAGGGTAGCCAAGCACAGATGGCCGGTCTCTGAAAACGCAATCGCGTAGTCCATGGTCTCACGATCGCGAATCTCGCCAATCATGATCACATCCGGCGCCTGACGCAGGGTATTTTTCAGCGCGGCATGCCAGTTGTCGGTATCTACGCCCACCTCACGCTGCGTCACGATGCAGTTCCTGTGGCTGTGCACAAACTCCACCGGATCCTCAATGGTGATGATATGACCGTAGCTGCTCTCGTTACGGTGCCCCAGCATCGCCGCCATCGAGGTCGACTTGCCTGAGCCGGTACCGCCGACAAAAATGATCAAGCCACGCTTGGCCATGACCACATCCTTAAGGATAGGTGGCAGTTTTAGGTCTTCGAACTTGGGGATATGCGTATTGATCACGCGGATGACCAGCCCCACAGCGCTACGCTGCACAAAGGCATTAACCCGGAAACGGCCCACCGTGGGCTTGCTGATGGCAAAATTGCACTCCATGGTCTCGCTGAATTCATGCGCCTGTTTTTCGTTCATGATGGCGCGCGTAATTTCCGCTGTTTGCTGTGGACTCAACAACTGCGTGGACACTGGCGTCAACTTGCCATCCACCTTCATGGCAGGTGGAAAGCCTGCCGTAATAAACAGGTCAGACGCCTTACGGTTGACCATGAGCTGCAGCAGGTCATTGATAAATTTGTCTGTCGGGCCGATGTCTGTGGTTTGCACGTGACTATCCATCTCTGCGTTAACCCATGATCGCGTCACGGTTAGCCGCTTTGGTTCTGGCCTCTGCCGCGCTAATCACGTTACGTTTGACCAAGTCCTGCAGATTCTGATCCAAGGTTTGCATGCCTACACTTTGGCCGGTCTGAATGGCGGAGTACATCTGGGCAATCTTGTTTTCACGAATCAGGTTACGGATAGCCGGTGTGCCCATCATGATTTCATGCGCCGCTACCCGGCCCTGTTCATCTTTGGTTTTACAGAGGGTTTGTGAAATCACCGCGCGTAACGACTCCGAAAGCATGGAGCGCACCATCTCTTTTTCAGCCGCCGGAAACACATCCACCACACGGTCTATGGTCTTGGCCGCAGAGCTGGTATGCAAGGTGCCAAACACCAGGTGACCCGTTTCTGCCGCCGTCAAAGCCAGGCGGATAGTTTCCAGGTCTCGCATCTCCCCCACCAGAATCACATCCGGGTCTTCACGCAGTGCAGAGCGCAAAGCATTCTCGAACGACATGGTATGTGGGCCCACCTCACGCTGGTTGATCAGGGATTTTTTCGAGGTATGCACAAATTCGATCGGATCTTCCACGGTCAGAATATGTGACATCTGCGTATCATTGATGTAGTCAATCATGGCCGCCAAGGTGGTGGACTTACCAGAACCGGTAGGCCCGGTGACCAGCACGATGCCGCGCGGGGTATCCGCAATATCCTTGAACACCCGCGGCGCATTCAGCTCGTCTAAAGTCAGCACCTTGCTGGGAATGGTACGGAATACCGCACCGGCACCCCGCTGATGATTAAATGCGTTGACCCGGAAACGGGCCAGATCAGGAATCTCAAACGAAAAGTCGCACTCCAGCGTCTCTTCGTAAATCTTACGCTGGCTGTCGTTCATGATATCGTAAAGCATGCTGTGTACATCGGCATGCTCCATGGCTGGCAAATTGATTTTGCGCACATCCCCATGCACACGAATCATCGGCGGCAACCCAGCAGAAAGATGCAGGTCGGACGCCTTGTTTTTGACGGAAAAGGCCAATAAATCTGAAATATCCACAATCGACTCCAGTGATTATTTATAATGTTACTTTTGGTTTGTATTCACTTTAAAGCGCGTCCCTGTCATGACCACTCTTGCTGAAAACCTTGCTCACATCCACGCCCAAATGGCTGACGCGCAAGCCCGCTTTCAGTCAAGCCAAGCCGTCACACTGTGTGCGGTGAGCAAAGCGCAACCTTCAGCAGCTTTACGGGCTGCGTATGAAGCCGGTCAATCCGTGTTTGGCGAAAACTACCTGCAGGAAGCCCTCAAAAAGCAGGAAGCGCTACAAGACTGTGCCATAGCATGGCATTTTATCGGTCCGATTCAAAGCAACAAAACACAGCCGATTGCCCGTCATTTCGACTGGGTACATTCGGTAGACCGCTTAAAAATCGCACAACGATTGTCTGATGCCCGTCCGCCAGAACTGCCTGCCCTCAATATTTGCCTGCAAGTGAACATTAGTGAGGAGCAAAGCAAAAGTGGTGCCAGTGGCGATGCGCTGCTAGAACTTGCCTTAAATATCAAACAATTGCCGCGCCTGCATTTGCGTGGGCTGATGGCAATCCCCGCACCCTGCACAGATTTTTCACGGCAACGTGACCAATTTCGGCAGGTACGCACCCTGTTTGACCACTTAAATGCCCATGGACTGGCACTCGATACCTTATCGATGGGCATGAGCGGTGATTTTGAAGCCGCCATTGCCGAGGGGGCGACACTGATCCGTGTAGGCTCCGCCATTTTTGGCGCTCGCCCGGCAAAAACCACTCTGGATACACACTCACAAGGAACGGAATAACCATGTTTTCTGCACACGCACCCCGCATCACGTTTATTGGCGGCGGCAATATGGCGCAAGCCCTGATGATAGGCCTCAAACAACGAAAATTTGCCATGCAGCAGATCACCGTGGTGGATCCCGATGCGGGTAAACATGCGCACCTGCAACAGACGCTAGGTGTGCACACCAGTACCGAACTCAACGCCAACGTGTTGGCGGCCGAAGTGATTGTACTCGCGGTTAAACCGCAGCAACTGTGTGCAGTGGCGCAGGCACTGGCGCCTTTCTTACAATCGCAACTGATCATTTCGGTGGCTGCCGGCATACGCACCGTGGATCTGAGTCGCTGGCTGGGGCAATACAGCACGCTGATCCGCACCATGCCCAATACCCCCTCACAGATTCAAGCGGGCATCACCGGTGCGTATGCCCTGCCGGCCGTCACACCGGCACAGCGTGCACTAGCGGATACGCTGTTACAGGCTGCTGGCGAGGTGGTCTGGCTCACAGAAGAAAGCCAGCTGGATGCAGTGACAGCGATTTCGGGCAGTGGTCCGGCCTATGTGTTTTTAATGATAGAAGCACTCACCGCCGCGGGCGTGGCCTTGGGTCTAACCGAAGCCCAATCACAACAACTGAGTTTGGCCACCTTTAAGGGTGCCAGCCTGCTGGCGGCCGGGAGCACGACCCCTGTCGCTACCTTGCGCGAACAGGTCACCTCCAAGGGTGGTACCACCGAACAGGGCTTGCTCAGCATGCGAGAACACGATATTCATGGCATGATGCAACATGCAGCCGCACAAGCTGCACGCCGCGCCAAAGAACTGGGCGATCAACTGGGAGCACAAGCATAATGCTGCACAACATGACCTCGTTTTTACTGAATGCCGCCTTTGGCATTCTGACCTTTTTACTGGTGTTGCGTTTTTTAATGCAGTACACCCGCACCTCGTTTCAAAACCCGCTGGGACAAATGGCCGTAGCACTGACCGACTTTATGGTCAAACCTACCCGCAAGTTTATCCGCCCAGTGAAACAATGGGACATGTCTACGCTGTTACTGGCGCTGCTGGCACAAGTGGTACTGTTCGCTCTACTGGCGCTGCTGATAGGCGCACCGGCCTCGCCGCTCTTCTGGCTATGGCAGGCGGTATTGGGTGTGCTGGCGCAGATGACAGATGTGTTTTTTTATGCCATTCTGCTGATGGCGATCCTGAGCTGGGTCAATCCTTACAGCCCGATTTATGGCGTACTTAACCAGCTCTCAGCCCCTATTCTCGATCCCTTGCGTCGTTGGTTGCCACCGATGCAAGGATTTGATTTTTCGGCACTGGTGGCGCTGATTCTGCTACAAATGGTGAGTCACGTGGTGCTACCGGGCTTGTCTACCCTCATTGTGTAGAGGCGATTGGGCGACATTCGTCGCCCACCGTGCGGCTTAGATCCAGACGATATCGAACTCTTCGCGTCCGTATTGCGTATCTGGGTGCAAAGACAGAGGTTTCTTGATGAAGTCTGACAGACTGGCCAGACTTTGCGACTCTTCATCGCCGAGCATATTGATGACTTCTGGCGAGGCCAGAATCTTGAACTCTTTGGCGTTTCTAAACTGCTTGGACTCACGCAGCACTTCACGCATGATTTCGTAACAGATGGTCTGCGCCGTTTTTAACTCACCGCGTCCCTGACATACCTTGCACGATTCGCACAGCAAATGTGCCAGACTCTCGCGGGTACGTTTGCGTGTCAATTCGACCAAACCCAGCGCCGAGAATCCATTGACATTGATGCGTGCCCGATCCACTGCCACCGCCTGTCGCAGCTCTTCCAGCACGGCTTCTCGCTGGGCATCTTCGTCCATATCAATAAAATCAATGATGATGATGCCGCCCAGATTTCGCAAACGCAGTTGCCGGGCAATCGCTTGGGCGGCTTCAAGGTTCGTTTTGAAAATGGTGTCTGACAGATTTTTGCCACTGACAAAGCTGCCGGTGTTTACGTCTACCGTGGTCAGCGCCTCGGTCTGGTCAAAAATCAAATAGCCGCCGGACTTCAGCTCTACCTTGCGAGCCAGCGCTTTTTCGATCTCACTCTCAATATCGTAAAACTCAAACAGTGAACGCTCGCCCTTGTAATGGGTGAGCGGCTTGACGGCGTGCGAAACATAGAGCTCGGCAAACTCCTTGAGGCGCTCGAACATCTCACGCGAATCGACACGGATACTGATGGTTTCTGTGCAAACGACATCACGCAGAATGCGGCGGGGCAGGCTTAGGTCATAAAAAATCAATGACCGCTCGCCCACCTTGGTACTCTCGGTCTGAATTTTCTGCCACACCTTACGCAGATATTCGATATCCGCCAACAACTCGGCATCGGTCGCACTTTCAGACATGGTGCGGATGATATAGCCGCCTTCTCGCTCTTCCGGCAGCAAGCCTAACAAGCGATTGCGCAAAAACTCGCGCTCTTCTTCGATATCGATGCGCTGCGAGACGCCGATGTGTTTTTGATAGGGCAGATACACCAGAAAACGGCCGGCGATGCTGATTTCAGTCGTCAGGCGGGCGCCTTTGGTGCCTATGGCCTCCTTGATGACCTGCACAATGATGGACTGACCTTCATGCAGCACCTCCTGAATCGGCCGGTCCGTTTTATCAGTACCGTCTTCTGAGTGACAGGCCATGATGTCGGCCGCATGCAGAAAAGCCGCGCGCTGCAATCCGATTTCAACAAAGGCAGACTGCATGCCCGGCAACACCCGCACCACCGTGCCGCGATAGATATTACCCACAATGCCCAGTGATGAAGCGCGTTCAATATGCAGCTCCTGGACGATGCCCTGCTCCATAATGGCCACGCGCGTCTCTTGCGGCGTGACGTTAATCAGTACTTCTTGTGCTAATGACATGAACCCTCACCCAATCCCGATAATCATTTTTAGGCAAAGTTTACCATGCGTGCAGCAACTGCGCAGTCTCATGCAATGGTAAGCCCATCACGCCACTGTAGCTGCCGGTAATCCGTTTGATCCAAGCCCCAGCACGCCCTTGTATGCCATAAGCGCCGGCTTTGTCCATAGGCTCACCCGAAGCCACATAATCAGCCAGTACAGCCTCGGGCACCGCCATCATCTCCACCTCAGTCGTGTTGAGCAGGCAATGCACGGCACCGGCCTCAAATACAGCCACCGCAGTATGTACCAGATGCACACTGCCACTCAGTCGTGCCAGCATGGCCATGGCCTCTGCTGCGTCAGCCGGTTTACCCAGAATCTCCTGCCCAAGCGCAACCGTGGTATCGGCAGCCAGAATCGGCATACCACGCCCGCCATGAAGCACGGCAATCGCTTCAGCCTTGGCCCGGGCCAGTCGCTGCACATACAGGGCGGGATCCTCTGCCGGCCAAGCAGACTCATCAATATCTGCCGGAATAATTTCACACTGCACCCCGAGTTGGGCCAGTAATTCGACCCGGCGCGGGCTGCGCGAGGCCAAAAGAATCGATCTTTTTTGCATCAGTTATCATCCGGCCAATGGCCATGTATCAGTGGTCGTCAAGGTAACACAAAGCAGCGGGTTTAGGTGCTCCCCCCGGCTTTGTGTACAATAGCTTTTTGCCTGAGCGCTGCACAATACCCTGCCATGAACACCGTAGAACATCTGATACACCGTGCCGAACAGCTACTCGAAAGACTCGAAACCCTGTTACCCCCCCCCATCGCCGAACCCAATTGGCAGGCCATCGCCTGGCGCTGGGTTAAACACGCCGGTCAGGGCCAGCTGCAGGCGGTAGAACAGCCACATGCTGTCCAGCTGCAAGATATCCGCTTTATTGACCACCAAAAAGAAGAGGTCGTGCGTAATACGCGGCAGTTTCTGCAAGGCTTGCCTGCCAACCATGTCTTGCTGACGGGCGCGCGCGGCACCGGCAAGTCGTCTCTGGTCAAAGCGCTACTCAACAGTTATGCCGACCAAGGTCTGCGGCTGATCGAGGTCGAGAAACAGGATTTGACCGACTTGCCACAGATCACACAGTTGATTCGCCAGCGGTCAGAAAAATTCATCATTTTTTGCGACGACCTGACTTTCGAGGCGCACGACATGGGCTATAAGGCCCTTAAAGTCATCCTCGATGGCTCGATCGCGCATGCCTCAGACAATCTGCTGGTCTATGCCACGTCCAACCGCAAAAATCTGATGCCGGAGTTTATGGCGGATAACCAGCCCATCATCAATCAGGGGGAAATTCGCCACAATGATACGATTGATGAGAAAACCTCACTGGCCGAACGCTTTGGGCTCTGGTTGTCTTTTTACAGTTTTGATCAGGATGAATATCTGAGCATTGCTTCGCACTGGCTACAGACCTTTGGCCTCAACATGGATGACGCCGCGCGCCATGCGGCGCTGCAGTTTTACCATACCCGCGGTGCACGCAGTGGCCGCGTGGCCTACCAGTTTGCCAAAGACTACGCTGGCAAACGACAACTCAAGGCTGAGTAAGTCATGACTAAACTGGTACAAGTGGCGGTCGCCATTCTCACCCGCGCGCAGGGCGAATATCTGTTGGCGAGTCGCCCGCAAGGCAAAGGCTGGGCCGGTTGGTGGGAGTTTCCGGGCGGTAAGATAGAGTCCGGCGAAACGCCAGAGCACGCGCTCATTCGTGAGGCGCAGGAGGAGCTCGGCATTACTCCCACGCAGATTCAACCTTGGATCAAACGCCGCTACGACTACCCTGCCACCCACGATGCCGAAGCCAAAACCGTGTTGCTGCATTTCTTTTTTGTCAGTGCTTGGCAAGGTGAACTGCACGCGCGCGAAGGCCAGCAACTCGCTTGGCAGCACCCGCAACAACTGAATGTAAGCCCGGTATTGCCAGCCAATGCGCCTATCATGCAGGCACTCAGCCTGCCTGCGGTGTATGCCATCAGCAATGTGCATGAGATGGGCGAAGCTGCATTTATGCAGGCGCTGGCCAGACAACTCGATGTCGGATTGCAATTGCTGCAAATTCGCGAGCCTACGCTAGCGCCCGCCGCACTCGGCCGCTTGACTGAACAAGTATTGCAACTGTGTAGCGCCTACGCCTGCCGCACCCTGCTCAATGGTGATCCAACCCAGGCCTTGCAGCTGGGGTATCACGGCGTGCACCTCAACAGCCAGCGCCTAATGGCCCTAACCCACAAGCCTGAGCACTTGCTGAGCGGGGCCTCCTGTCATGATTTGGCGCAATTGCAGCAGGCACAATCGCTGCAACTGGATTTTGCACTGCTGTCGCCCGTGCTACCCACGCAAAGCCATCCAGAAGCGCGCGGGCTCGGTTGGCCACAGCTGGAACGCTGGATAACAGCGCTAGAAATCCCGATCTACGCCCTAGGCGGCATGCAGCCACACCATTTGTCGCAGGCACAAGCCTGCGGCGCAAGAGGCATTGCCATGCAGCGTGCCTGCTGGCAGGAGAGCACCCTCACATGAGTCAGACACAAACCAATAATCCTTTGCATGGCATCACCCTAGCCCACATGATGACGCATCTGCAGGCGCAATATGGCTGGGAGGGCTTGGCGCAAAGAATCAATATCAATTGTTTTAAACACGAACCGTCGATGGCGTCCAGTCTCAAGTTTCTGCGACGCACGCCATGGGCCAGAGCAGAGGTAGAACAGTTGTATATACTGAGCCTGAATTTAGGTGGGGCAACAGCGACAGAAGACCGTGCGTAACACACGATTGTTTGGGAGATTAAGGCTGCGAGTGACTAAGCAGCTCGTGTGAGCAACTAGCCTGAATAACGATAACGCACTGAATATCGACTGACTGAATAGCTAAGGTTCAGCCTTGACTGGCAAGGTGACAAACTGTTCGGCGATGTTGCCTTGTTTGTCTTTGAAGCACAGCCGAAACTTAACCTGCTCGCCCACTTTAAATGGCGTGGGTAACTCAAACAACATCAAGTGCAGCCCACCGGGCGCCAGCTTCACCGGCTTGCCAGCAGGCACAGCCAACTCTTCCAGACTGCGCATTTTCATGATGCCATTTTGCATGGTCATGCTGTGCATTTCTACACTACCGGCACGTGCGGTCTCGATATAAACCAAAGTCACGTCTTGCGAACTAGAGAGCGTCACATAAGCCGCCCCGACAGATTGCCCGGGGTTAGACGCCCGCACCCAAGCATCGCTGAGTTTGACTTCGGCTTGGGCAATCCCCAGCCAGCCCATCAAGCACCCCACACTGATCAAGCGCAACAAAAAATGCATGTGTTTTAGCATGGTTAATAATCCAATCGCGCTTATTCAGGCTCAAACATATCCGGTGGTGTGTTATCCGGAATACGGAATTTCTCAGTCGCCCAGTCACCCAGATCCACCAACTTGCAACGTTCACTGCAAAATGGACGATAAGGATTCATTGGCGAGTACTCACTGGTTTCGCCACAAGAAGGACAAGCCACTTTTCTTACCTTGACCGCAGCGGTCATCAGTTATGCCCTGCCCCGGTGAAGTTACAGATAATCATTTTAAACGGGATATCCTGCTCGCAGCCTTTGGGGCGCTGCACAAAATCCATACGCTGGAATCGAATATTGATGGCGTACTTGTTGGCACTGACCTCTGGAAAACAGTCATCATGGTCGATTTCGATGCGCAACAGTTGCGCGGGTTTATGCCCAGAGAGCTGTTGTTGATAAGCGCCATTAGGCGCCAGCAAAGACAAAACCTGACCACTGCCGCGCAGTAATTGCAGAATCAGGCGGATGGACTCATACATCGGCATCAAACGTGTCAGCCAGCGCTCAAAATCTTCTTTACGACGCGTTTCACCCAGATACAACCAATGGCGGTATGAAGGCAGATCAAACTCACACACCCCGCCCGGGATGCTGGTGCGCTGCTTGATACTCATCAGCCAGTCGTTATCGCGCAGCGATTGTCCCAGCTTCTGGTGGTCCGCACGCAAGGCCGTAGCGCAACGCTCCAGGCTAGACAAGGTGCTGGATAAAGCCTGCTGATCGATATTGGGGTTATTTTGTAGAAAGGAGAGCTGCACTTTGTGGCGGTCCAACTCCTGTAGCAGATCGACTTTCAAATCGCCACGGTCAATCAGATCGAGCACCTGCAACATGGAAATCAGTGCCACATGGTGGCTGATATCATGTCCAATCTCAATATGGTGCAACATCTTGACGAACAGATCCTCCAGACGGAGATAGGTTCTGATGCGCTCGTTAAATGGAAACTCGTAGCTCGACACGGCAGCCTTTTCTGTCAGCTGATACTTGAAAAGTATGCAATAAAAGTTTGATTATGAAACCCTTTTAACTCACTGGCAAGTCTTAGAGAAATTTTTGTGAAACGCGAGCACATTTTCTTGCAAATCATCGAGGCTGCGCGTGTTGTCCAGCACCGTATCTGCCAGCGCCAAACGCGCCTCACGACTGCTTTGTGCAGCGATGATCGCCTGCGCCATCTGCTCTGACAACTGGCTGCGCTGCATAACGCGTGCCAGCTGCGTTTGCGCATCACAATCGACCACAATGACATGATCTATCATGTGCCAGTCCTCCCGGCTTTCAACCAGCAGCGGAATGGCCAACACAACATAAGGCGTTTGCAGCTGTTCGATTTGTCTGATCGCTTCGTTGCGGATGGCAGGATGCATGATGTGATTGAGCTGATCCAACGCCTCCGGCGCAGCAAACACCAGCTCACGCAATTTGCGTCGGTTTAACTGTCCCGCATCATCAAACATGTCATCACCAAAGGCGGCACGTACCGCTTGCATGGCCGAACTACCGGGCACACTCATGTCATGCGCGATGCGATCAAGATCCACCACCGGCACACCTAAAGACTCGAAACAACGACAGACCTCCGTCTTGCCACTGCCTATACCCCCTGTCACTGCAACGACTTTGCGCATAACACCTTGATCAGGGCATCAGATAATAGGCGGCCAAGGTCTGACCGTAAAACAGGGCAGCAATACCGCCCAAAGCCAAAAAAGGCCCGAACGGTATCGCCGTTTGACGTGTCTTACCTTTGAGCAGAATGAGGCCGATACCTATCACACTCCCTACCACCGAGCTTAGCAAAATCACTGCTGGCAGCAATTGCCAGCCAAACCAGGCACCGATGGCCGCCAGTAGTTTAAAGTCACCATAGCCCATGCCTTCTTTGCCGGTGACCAGTTTGAACAGCCAGTACACTGACCACAGGACCAAATACCCGGCCATTGCCCCCACAACCGCTGAGGTGAGATCAGTGAAGCCGTAGCGAATATTCATCAGCAAGCCCAGCCACAACAAGGGCAAAGTAATGTCATCGGGCAGCAGTTGGGTATCAAAATCGATAAAGGTCAGCGCCACCAAGGCAAATACAAACAGCAAGGCAAACAGCGTCAGATGGCTGTAGCCATAGTGCATACCCACCGCCAATGAGAGCAGGCCGGTCAGCAATTCCACGAGCGGATAACGTGGCGAAATACGCGCGGCACAGCCCCGGCAACGTCCACGCAAGAAGAGATAGCTCACCACGGGGATATTCTCCATGGCCGTAATCGCATGTCCGCAATGCGGGCAAGCGGATCTAGGCACCACCAGATTATAACGGGGGGCCTCAGGCGCCGGAGCACCCTGCAAATCCAAACAACTCGCATGCCATTCGCGTTCCATCATCTTAGGTAAGCGATGAATGACTACATTCAAAAAACTACCGACCGCGAGACCCAACAACAAACAGGCCACTTGCAAACTGAGGGGCTGCGTACGCAACAGGCTTAAAACAGGCTCAAGGATTTCTGACATGATACCGATAACTAAGTTAAGGTTGCTGCATGATGGCATCGTTAATGCAAGTAAGCAAGGCTCAAACAGGGCAAAAGCCGTTTAAAAGGCGCTTTTACGCCCTTGAAAACCACTTTCCAGTCGCCATTTATGTGTAAGATGGGAATAGTACACTCTGCGTGACTTCGCATCTGTTATCAAGTGAAGGAAGTGCCTATGTCAGACCAAATCAAATTTACATCACCGACTGAGGTCGAACTTAATCAGGTTGAACATCCCGCTTGGGATGAGCCTGTCATTTGCAGGGTTGAAGTTGACCTACCAGGCTGGCTGACCAAACTGACCGGGCAGTCTCATTGGGAAGTTTACAGTGAAGAGGAAGAGGAAAATTGCGTCAGCTTTGCCTTACGTTCACTGCAAAGCCGCGATTTACACAAGGCAGCCACCCGCCACGAGAAAGACATGCAGGCCGAAGTCACGCTCTATCACAACGGTTACGCAGTCGTAGACGTCAACGGGCAGTCATTATTTGACGGCACGCTGACCAATGCTACCAATGACTGCGCGCGGCTGAGTTACTACCACATCAGTGGCGAACCGATCGCGCTCAATTAAGCACTCCATGGCTCAGCCCTGCGAGCCTTAAGGACTGGGCGGACACACCGCCGCTGGGTTGGGTTAATGCTGACGACTCACTGAAAAGTGGGCCAAATCCAACAAGGCCTGTCTAGCCGGGCTGTCGGGATACACAGACAACGCATCGCATGCCTGCTGCGCTTCTTTTTGGGCAACCGCCCTTACATAATCAAAAGCCTTCACGGCATGCAAAATTTCCAGCACGGCATCCAGTTGTGAAACCTGCCCTTCAAGCAAGGCCTGTTTCACAAGCTCGGCTTGCACCGCCGGGGCCTGCTGAATCGCATACAGCATGGGCAATGTGACTTTGCCTTCGGCTAGGTCGTTACCCAGCGTCTTACCTATCTTTTCGCTGTCGCCAGTGAGGTCTAACACGTCATCGATCAACTGAAAGGCGGTCCCCAGGTGCATGCCATACTTGGCTAGGGCCTCTTCCTGCGCGGCTGTCGCCTGGCATTGCACAGCGCCTAGGCGAGTCGCTGCCTCAAACAATTTGGCGGTTTTAAAATGAATCACTTGCAAATAATCCTGCTCGGTCACACCTACATTACGCGCATTGAGCAGTTGCAGCACTTCGCCCTCGGAGATGACGTTGGTCGCATCTGCGAGAATTTCCATCACACGCATGTTCTGCAGCTTGACCATCATCTGAAAGGCGCGTGAATAAAGAAAATCGCCTACCAGCACACTGGCCGGATTACCATACACATGATTGGCAGTTGACTTACCGCGACGCAACTCTGACGCATCCACCACATCATCGTGCAGCAAGGTGGCGGTGTGAATAAACTCGATGATGGCGGCCAGTGCGTGGTGCGCAGGGGTGACAGTGCCGGCAAGATCAGCGGCCATCAGGACCAGTGTCGGACGTAACCGTTTTCCGCCGCTATGAATGATGTATTCTGAGATCTGATTAATCAGCGGAACCTGGGATGACAACGACTGGCGAATAACGGTATCCACCTGCTGCATATCGTCTGCAATCCGCGCCAAACAAGCCTGAAGAGACACTGAAACACCAATAAAATGACAAAGTTGAAGCATACCATACCTGCCAAGGCTCTCGCTATGCTCAGTAGCCAGGAATGCAAGCAGGCACGGCTCAGAGTGATCGTCAGCCAGTGGCCATCTGCTTAAACGTGATGGGTACAGAATTTAAAGCGCATAAAAGTAAAAAGCCTTGCTTCCGAAGAAACAAGGCTTTTGATTTTGGCGCGCCCGGAGCGATTCGAACGCCCGACCCTTTGGTTCGTAGCCAAATA
>CAYTIV010000010.1:0-26509 GCA_964437895.1 uncultured Methylotenera sp. | reverse complement strand
GCAGGCGCGCTACCAGACTACGCTACACGCCGAAGACGGAAATATAACCGATTTTATGAATTTGTGTCAATCCCGATGTGATAAAATTCTATTTTTTACGACAACCTTTTGCTCATGAGCGCTCAGATTATTGATGGCAAGCTGATTGCCAGCCAACTTTTAGATGACATCAAAACCAAGATAGACCAGCGTTTACTCAGTGGAAAGCGCGCGCCATGCCTGGCAGTAATTCTAATAGGTGATGATCCTGCATCCGCCATTTATGTGCGCAACAAACGTTTGGCCTGCGAAAAAGTAGGGGTGGTCTCCGTCGCGCACAACCTGCCCGCCACCACTTCGCAGGATGAACTGTTTGCCCTGATTAAAACGCTCAATGCCGACACGGGTACGGATGGTATTCTGGTGCAATCCCCACTGCCACACCATATTGATGAAAGCGCCATCCTGGCGCTGATTGATCCGACCAAAGATGTGGATGGCTTTCACCCTTACAACATTGGGCGTCTGGCTGTGCGTCAGCCGCTACTGCGCTCTTGCACCCCTTATGGCGTGATCAAGATGCTGCAAGCCAGCGGCATTGCCCTTAAAGGACTGGATGCAGTAGTGGTAGGCGTATCGAATCACGTCGGTCGCCCGATGGGCCTGGAGTTATTGCTGGCTGGATGCACCGTGACCAGTTGTCATCGCCATACAAAAGATTTAGCAGCTCATATCAGCCGCGCGGATCTGGTGGTTGCAGCGGCGGGTAAGGCTGGCCTGATTAAAGGTGAGTGGATCAAACCCGGTGCCATCATCATAGATATCGGGATCAACCGCCTGCCAGATGGCAAGATTACCGGCGACGTCGACTTTGTGGTCGCCAGCCAGCGCGCAAGCCATATCACCCCCGTGCCCGGCGGCGTAGGGCCGATGACGGTCGCGACGCTGATGGAGAACACCTTAAAAGCCTTAGAACTGCGCGAACAGGCTTAAGGGCCGGGCGGCAAACGGCTTGCAAAGAGGCTTTGCAAGCCCTCTGAAACTGGTGTACACTCGCGCGATTGTTGATTGACGTAATGCAGTAAATCCGCCTTTAAAAGGCAATAACTATTCAGTAGTTTCGTTCGTTGGAACCATCATGGCAGATACCGTTAACAAAAACTTCACCCCTTACCAGCCAGCAGCCGGTGAGGAATACATGAACAAAAAACAGCAGGATCATTTCCGCAAGATCCTCAATGACTGGAAAGCCGAACTGAGTCACGACATTGACCGCACCGTGCACACCATGCAGGATGAGGTCACCAGCTTTGCTGACCCGAATGACCGCGCCAGCCAAGAATCCGACATGGCGCTGGAATTGCGCAACCGCGACCGCGAACGCAAGCTGATCAAAAAAATTGACGAAACGCTGCGCAATATCGATAGCGGCGATTATGGCTACTGCGAAGGTTGCGGCATCGAAATCGGCCTCAAACGCTTAGAAGCGCGCCCCACGGCCACTTTGTGTATCGACTGCAAAACGCTGGATGAAATGCGCGAAAGACAAGTCGCCAAATAAGCCCTGTTGGGTTCAAATAAAAAAGGCTGCACATGCAGCCTTTTTTATTACCTGTTAGTCGCGCCTCGCTTGCTCCGACTACCAGCTCTCCTCGACAGCAAACAGACGCTTGTGCTCACGAATGGCATAACGGTCTGTCATCCCGGCGATGTAATCTGCCACTGCGCGTGCCTGGTCTTGCTTGGCCGCCAACTGATGCTCATCCGGCATCAGCGCAGGATTGTCCATAAAGGCGATAAACAGCTCCTCAATGATGCGGCTCGCTTTGGCACTCATGCGATTCACCCGGTAGTGCTGGTAGAGATGCTTGCGTAAGAACTGCTTGAGTTCAAGATTTTTATCCACGACAGCCTGACTGAAACCCACCAGATAGTCTGGCGCTTTGCGCACGTCATCAATGGTGGCGGGGTTTAATTGCGCAATCGCCTGTTGGCTTTGCTGACATAAATCCACCACCAGCACATTGATCATGCGCCGTATGGTTTCATGAATCAGACGTTTTTCTTCGATTTCGCCGTAGACTTTTTTCACTTCTGCCATGTTTTCGGCAAACAACTGAATTTTGGCCAATTGCTGTAGAGTGATCAGGCCAGAACGCAAACCATCATCCACATCGTGGTTGTTGTAGGCAATTTCGTCGGCAAAATTGGTGACCTGCGCCTCCAGGCTGGGCGACTCGCCGCGCAAGAAGCGCTCACCGACATCCCCCAGCAGCTGCGCATTTTTGCGTGAGCAGTGTTTGAGTATGCCTTCGCGCACCTCATAAGTTAAATTGAGGCCATCAAAACTGGCGTACCGATTTTCGAGCACATCGACCACGCGCAAGGACTGCAGGTTATGCTCAAAGCCCCCATAGTCGCGCATGCAATGATTGAGCGCATCCTGCCCTGCGTGCCCGAAGGGCGTGTGCCCGAGATCATGCGCCAGCGCAATCGCCTCGGCCAGATCCTCATGCAAACCCAAGGTTCTGGCGATACCGCGCGTCAGCTGCGCCACTTCGATGCTATGCGTGAGCCGGGTGCGAAAGAGGTCACCCTCGTGGTTTACAAATACCTGCGTTTTATATTCGAGGCGTCTAAACGCCGTTGAGTGAATAATGCGATCACGGTCACGCTGGAACACGTTACGCAACGGCGACTCCTGCTCAGCGACCTTGCGACCACGGCTATGTTCAGGATGGGCAGCAAATCGGGCAAGTGTCATGGCTTAAGCACCCGGGGTCGCTGCCAGAGACAGCGTTTGTCTCAGTTTTTCGACATCATAATCCGCCGTGAGCACGGCTTTGCCTATCGCTTGCTGCAAAATGAGGCGAATACGGCCATCCGCGACCTTTTTATCCAGTTGCATCAGACGCAGATACTCATCCGCCCCCAGATCTGGCGCCGCTAATGGCAAGTGCGCCGCCTGCAAAATGCTTTTGATACGGGTCACCTGCGCGGCATCCAACCAACCCATGCGCTGTGAAAGGTCTGCCGCCATCAACGTCCCGGTGGCCACTGCCTCGCCATGCAACCATACGCCGTAACCCATGGCGTTTTCGATGGCATGGCCAAAGGTGTGCCCCAGATTCAACAGCGCACGTTCGCCCTGCTCATGTTCATCTGCAGCCACCACCTCGGCCTTATTCTGGCAGGAGCGATAAATCGCATAGCTGGCCACTGCTGTATCTAGCGCTATCAGCGCGGACATATTGGTTTCCAGCCAATCAAAGAAATCAGCATCACGAATCAGGCCATATTTGATCACCTCGGCAATACCGGCTGACAACTCACGGGCGGGCAAGGTCTTCAGCGTGTCAATGTCAGCCAACACCAGCTTGGGCTGATAAAACGCGCCTATCATGTTTTTACCCAGCGGATGGTTAATGCCGGTTTTACCGCCGACGCTGGAATCCACCTGCGACAACAGCGTGGTGGGCACCTGAATAAAGGGCACGCCGCGTAGATAAGTCGCCGCCGCATAGCCAGTCAGGTCACCGATGACGCCGCCGCCTAATGCAATCAGGGTCGTATTGCGTTCGCAACGATGCTGCAGCAAATGGTCATAAATGGTTTGCAGGGTTTCGTTATTCTTGTAAGCCTCGCCATCCGGCAGAATGATCTCAATCACACTCACGCCGGCATCTCGCAAGGGCTGGGCCAGTGCTTGCATATAAAGCGGAGCCACCGTGGTGTTGCTGACGATTGCGACCTGCTTGCGCTTAAGATGCGGCAGGATCAACTCGGCCTGACTTAACAGGCCATTGCCGATATGGATAGGATAACTACGGTCAGCCAAGCTGACGGTTAAGGTTTGCATGGGGACTCCAACGCGTTGAGTGCGTTTTCAATTTTTTGAATAATGACGGCAACCGGCTGATGCCCGGTATCCACAATCAGATCAGCGGTCTCGGTATACAAAGGGTTTCTGGCGTGAAACAACTGCTCCAGCTTGGCTTTGACATCCACATTCTGTAACAGGGGCCGGTTTTTATCGTTGCGGGTGCGCAGGTACAACTCATTGACGTTGGCGCGCAGATAAATGACGTAGCCATACTTTTTGAGTATCTCGCGGTTTTCGGGTGCGATGATGGCGCCGCCGCCAGTGGCCAGCACGATGTCATCCTGCTGGGCAAACTCTTCCAGCGTCAGGGTTTCACGCTTGCGAAAGCCAGACTCCCCCTCCAGCTCGAAAATGGTGGGTATCTTGACGCCGGTGCGCTGCTCGATGACATGATCGGTGTCGTAAAAGGTTTTGCCCAGACTCTTAGCGATCAACTTACCGACCGTGGTCTTACCTGCCCCCATCAACCCAATCAAGAAAATATTTTTTGGTATTTGCGCACCCATAAAAAAGCCCAACCGTATCAGTTGGGCATTTTAAGGCAAAGCCTGCTTGCTGTCAGTAAGCGCACAGCGCTGTGCGCACCGATTTTAGTTCAGGGCCAGCGTTTCATCCATGACTTTGGGCGTGATGAAAATCAACAGCTCGGTCTTGTCTTCCTGACGGGTGTTACGCTTGAAGGCATACCCCACCACCGGCAAGTCGCCAAAGAACGGAACTTTGTCTGTGGATTTACGTGAGACTTGCTCATAAATCCCGCCCAGCACCACGGTTTCACCGTTACCTACCAGTACCTGAGTCTGTACGTTTTGCGTATTGATCGCCACGCCCCCAGAGGTTTCTTCTCCCTTACTGTCTTTACGCACATCCAGATCCATGATGATTTTTTGGTCTGGTGTAATCTGTGGGGTCACCTCAAGGCTCAACTCTGCTTTTTTGAAGCTCACAGCCGTGGCACCACTGCTGGTTGCAGTCTGGTATGGAATCTCCACCCCCTGCGCAATGCGGGCTTTTTGCTGGTTGGCCGTCGTCACACGCGGACTGGAAATCACCTTACCACGGGCATCTGCCTCCAACGCTGACAACTCAAGATTCAGCAGCAGGTTGGCTGAAAGCTTGAGCAAACTTAGCGCGATGCCGCCATAGGCGTTGCTCACTGGCAAGTTAGACATCAGATCTGGCTGACCATTGGAGCTGATAATGTAGTTGCCAATGGTCGCAGTTTGCACCGTACCGCCTTGAGTACCCAAGGTATAAGTACCGTTGCTACCTGCCGTGGTTGGCGCAGTGTAGGCCGTCGCCTTATTTCCCAGAGTGCCGCCGATCGACACATTGGTATTGCTGCCTGGTGTACCGGTTTGGGAGATGCCGAAGCGCGCCCCCAGTGCCTTGGAGAAGGTATTAGATGCAATCACCATGCGTGACTCAATCATCACCTGTTTCACTGGCACATCTACCTTGTTGATGATGGCTTGCACCTCGTCCAGTTTTCTCGGCGTATCCTGCACAAAGATCGTATTGGTACGCGCATCAAACGTCACGCTGCCACGTTGAGACAGAATCCGGTTCATACGGCCAGAGGAAGAACCTGAGGTCGTCGTGGTGGAGCCCGTCGAACCTGGCGACCCAGTACCGCCGCCCAACAACATATTTCTGAAATCCATGGCTTTCTGATACTTCAGAGAGAACACTTCAGTGCGCAAAGTTTCTAAGGTCTCGCGCTCGGCTTCAGCCGTGAGTTGTGCTTTCTCTTTGGCGGCAAATTCTTCGGCAGGCGCAATCGAAATCACACTGCCGTTCACGCGCATGTCCAAACCCTTGCTCTTCATGATCACGTCTAGCGCTTGGTCCCAGGGCACATCCTTCAGGCCAATCGTGACACTGCCGGATACGGAATCACTGACGACAATATTCTTGCCCGTAAAGTCAGCAATCACTTTCAATACATCGCGCACATCTACACGTTGAAAGTTCAAAGAGAGTTTTTCACCGGCATAGCCTTGCTTGGAGCCTTGTATCAACTTGTTGGGATCTTTGGCCAGCGGGCGAATATCTACCACTAGGCGGCGGTCGGTCTGATAAGCAGACTGCTCCCAGTCGCCTTGCGGCTCAATCACGATTTGCGCCTGATGCTGGTGGCGCATGGCGTCAACATACAGCACTGGGGTATTAAAATTGATCACATTCAATCTGCGTTGCAATGCCTCCGGCAATTCTGTATCAGCAAAGTCAATCACCACGGTCTTGCCTGCATTGCGTACATTGACGCCCACACGACTGTCCGAAAGATCCACCAGCACGCGGCCCTCACCATTTTTACCACGCACAAAATCGATCTTCTGGATTTTGTGCGCAGCAGCCGCTTCTTGCTCAGAGAAGCGCTTAGCCGCAGCAGCGGCCGCCGGCACCTCTGTGCCCTCCTGGGTCAGGCCCACCATCAGCATCTGTTCTTGCAGCTGCAACTGATGCTGCACGGGTTTGGATAGATTCAATACCACACGGCTGCGGTCGTTCGCTTGCGCCACCTGTACCGACTTCAACACGCCTTGATTCACGGTCACCATGTTTTTGCCGGTAGCATTGGCCGCGTTGGGGATATCAAACACGATTCTGGGCGGATTGGTCAGGGTAAAACTGACAGGCGCCGATGCGAGCGGACTCGCCAGCTGCAACTGCACATTGAGTCGGCCTCCCGGCAGGGCTGTCACATCCACGGCCTGCAACTGGTTGGTCAATGTTGGCGTCTCAGCTGCCCACGCAGAAGCAGCGATTGCCAAAGAAAGTACCGTCCACCCGGCCATGCGTTTGATTAATTTTTTCATCATTGATGTTCCTGCAATTCCAATGTTGTCATTTGCTCAGACCACGCACCACTGACCGGGTCCTGAATCGTTTCTTTCACTTTTAACTCGTACTTCAAGGTTTGTTGGTTCTCGGCCAGTGCGGTCACTACGCCAAATTTTTCGCCCAAATGCGACCCCGGACGAATCTGATAAATCAGGTTATCCGGCGTTTGAATCGTGGCAAAAATAGTATTTTTCTTGCTGACGACACCCACAAACTTGAGGCTTTCCATCGGATAGGCCTCCAAAGGCTCTTTGGGACGCTTCAGGTCAGGCTGGTTGGCATTTTGCAACGCGGCTTTGCGCGGAACAAACGGATCATGCAAAGCACCATCAGCGTTATATTGCCGCGGCGAGAAGCTCTGTACTTGTGGCAAGGGTTCGACTGGAGCCACCGGGGTATGGTCTGCCTCGTTCATAAACTGGGTCAAATCGTCCTGCTGCGCACTGCCGCAAGCAGACAGCACGATGAGCGGCAACAGGCTTATCATGGTTTTCAAGCGCATCATTTCTTCCCTGCCTTGCTTTCGAGGGCCTTGCGGGATGCCACTTCGTCAGCATCCATGTAGCGGTAGGTTTTGGCCACGGCCTCCATCACCAGCATATCCTTGTGCGTTTGCTTGTCATCTTTGCCAGCGGGCTGAATCTGCAAATTGTGCAATGTGACAATACGTGACAATTTAGCCACTTCAGTGACGAACGCGCCCAGTTCATGATAGTGACCCAGCACTTTGATATTGATGGGCTTCTCGGCATAAAACTCCGCATACACCTCAGGCATGGGCACAAATCCCTCAAAAGAGAGCCCCTGACTGAGGCCCGCTTGGTTAATGTCAGTCAGCAGGCCGTCCATCTCAGACTTATCCGGCAACTGCTTGAGTAAGGTGCCAAACGTACGCTGAATATCCACCACCTGCTGCTGATAGGCTTTGATCTTAAGGGCTTGTACTTTTTTGGCCAAATACTCATCACGCAACCCTTGCTCTTTGGCTTTTTCTTCTTTGAGCGCTTTGAGGTTGGGGCTGAGCATGAACACATACCCCATCACCAGCAAAGCGGCGGCCAGCATCGCCAGCAATACCGCTTTCATCGGCATCGGCAGGTTGCCGGCCGTTTTGATATCTATATTGTTAAAGTCGGAAAGTTGCATCTCGATTATCCTTTGGCCGACGCCGACTTTTGCTGCGTAGACGCATCCCCAGCCGATTCGCGCTTGAGCGTGACCCGCAACACAAACTCATACTCTTTGATATTCAAAGCGTTGGTGACGGCTTTGATCTCAACCAGATTGGGGTTCTGCATCATCGGCGAGCCAGCCAGATTGTGTACCAGCGTCGCGACGCGTGCATTGGTGTCAGCCACGCCCTTGAGCTCGATCTCGTCTTGCAATTGTTTGACACTTTTAAGAAACACGCCTTCTGGCAACTGTCTAGCCAACTCATCCAGAATCAGCACGGCCTGATTACGGTCGCTTTGCAGCCCTTCCACAATCTGCTTGCGTTCCAGCACATTCTTGATCTGTTCTTTCAGGGTGCCGATCACGACGATTTCCTGATCCAGCTTGACCATTTCATCCTGTAAACGCTGATTTCGCGCCTGCTGCGCCTGTATTTTGCTATGGATATAACTCCAGCTGACAAACAAAATGGCCGCAGCCGCGATGGCGACCAGTGAAGCCATCAAGCCGAACTCGCGCTGGCGCTCTGCTCGTTTAATCTGGCGATGGGGTAATAGGTTGACCTTGATCATGCGTCTACCCCCCGCAATGCCAGCCCACAGGCAATCATCAATGCCGGGGCATCATTCTCCAACTGTGAGGGTTTGATTTTGTTTGCCAGCATCATGCCGCTAAAGGCATTGGCTACCAGGGTATGCACCCCAGTTTTCTGCTCAATCAGTGTTGACAAGCCTTCTGTGGCAGCGACGCCGCCGGAAAGCAAAATATGATCAATCTTGATGTATTGCGTGGAGTTAGTGAAAAACGAAACGGCGCGCGCAGCTTCACCGGCCAGATTTTGCAAAAATGGCTGCAAGACCTCCTGATCATAAGACTCCGGCAAGCCGCCCTGACGCTTGGCTATCTCGCTCTCTTCGGCTGATAAGCCAAAACGGCGCTGAATCTCCTGCAGCAATGCTGCACCACCGAACGCTTGCTCACGGACATACACCGAATGCAGCCCCACCATCACATTGATGTGCGCCACTTGGGCACCGATATCAATGATCATGGTCACGGTTTTTTTACTGTGATCGGGCAATTGCTTAATGATCTGGCGATAGGCGGTTTCAGTGGCGTAGGCATCCACATCCATCACACTGACCTTGAGACCCGCCTCTTCTGCGACCGCCACGCGATCATCGATTTTTTCTTTTCTGGCCGCCACAATCAGCACTTCCACCTCTTCCGTGCTTTTGCCCATGGGCCCCAGCACCTGAAAGTCCAGATTCATCTCTTCAAGTGGAAAAGGGATATATTGATTGGCCTCGGCCTCGACCTGCAACTCCATGTCTTCTTCGCGCAGACCAGCAGGCATGATGACACGTTTGGAGATCACCGCCGCAGTCGGTAATGCCAGCACCACTTGTCGCGCCCGAGACCCCAGCAAACGCCAGGCAGATTTCATGGTGTCAGCCACAGCCGTCAGGTCGTTGATGTTGCCATCACTGACCACCCCTTTGGGCAATGTCACGTTGGCATACCCATCCAGCCGGAATTGTTGCTTGCCAATCGCGGTCAACTCCACCATTTTGATGGCGGTCGCACTGACATCCACACCAATAAAGCTGGTTTTTTTGCGTTGTAAAAAGCCCAGATTCAACGGAATTGCCCTTTGTTAAATTTTAGTATGTCGGCAGACCCATGCATCATCCATGCCAACTTTACATGTATTAATTGGAAACTTGCAAACCCCGAGAACCCATGCAGCCGAGGGAATGCTGATTATTTGCATGATTCCATAACTAACTGCCATTGAATCAGCAAAAAAAGATTACAATTCAGGGGTAATTCTCACGATGGCAGCAAGACGCATGAACTCAAGAAACTGGTTGCAGTCCCTTCTTTTTCTATTCATTACGGGCAGTTTGATTGCCGCCGCCTTGCTGGTGCTGATGATCAGCATCCTCTACCCCTCATTGCCCTCCATTGAGGCACTCACGGATTACCATCCCAAGCTGCCTCTGCGGGTTTTCGATGCGCAAGGGGACTTGATTGCTGAGTTTGGCCAGGAACGGCGTGCGTTCGTGCCGATTGAGCAAACGCCCAAAGTCATGAAAGACGCGATTCTGGCGATTGAAGACCGTCGCTTTTACAAGCATAACGGCATAGACATGACGGGTATCCTGCGCGCCATCCGCAACAATCTGACGGGGCGCGGCCATGAGGGTGCGAGCACCATCACCATGCAGGTTGCCAAAAACTTCTTTAGCGCCCCTGACACCCCGCGCAATATCTGGACCAAGATCAAAGAGGCCATGCTGGCGATCAAGATCGAAAATGCCATCAGCAAAGATAAAATCCTTGAGCTGTATCTAAACCAGATTTATCTGGGCGAGCGTGCGTATGGCTTTGCCACGGCCGCCAAGACCTATTACGACAAAGACCTCAAGCAGATCAACTTGGCTGAAGCCGCGCTACTGGCTGGTTTACCCAAAGCACCGAGCAAATACGACCCTTACTTGCACCCGGACTATGCTGTCAAACGTCAGCACGAGGTGCTGCGCGACATGCACCGCTACGGCATGATTACTGATAGCGAGTTTGATCAAGCGCTCAACACGCCGCTTAAATTCCAATCCTCCCGCAAACAGGTACAGGCGCTGGGCGGCGAGTATGTGGCCGAAATCGTACGGGCGACACTCTATAAGCGTTACGGCGAAAAGGCCTACACCAGTGGGCTGCGGGTCTATACCACCATCAACAACAAACATCAGGCGGCCGCCAACACCGCCATCATTCAGGGCATCATCAACTTTGAGTTGCGCCACGGATTCCGTGGCCCCGAGCAAGTGTTGTCGCTGCCTGCCAAACTCAAGGCTTCGGAAGCGGCCGAATTACTGCATGAATTTGTCACCTACAATCAGTTTGTGCCCGCTTTGGTCACCAAGGTCGAGCCCAACCTGCTCAGTTTGGTCACCAATCAGGGCACAGTACTCAAGTTGCAAGATAAGGCACTGTTGCTGGTTAAGAACCATATGCCACCGGCCAAGAAAACCCCGGCCAGCCTGACCCCCGGCGCCGTGATTCGTGTTTATCAACATGCGGATGGCTGGATGGTGGTACAACTGCCAGAAGTGGAGACCGGCTTTATGGCGCTCAACCCCGAAACCGGCCAAGTGCAGGCGCTGATAGGCGGCTTCAGCTTCCTGCGTAACAAATATAACCATGTCACCCAAGGGCGCAGACAACCTGGTTCCAGCTTCAAGCCTTTCATTTACTCGGCGGCGATAGAAAAAGGCTACACCCCGGCCAGCGTGTTTGAAGATGCCCCTATTAGCTTTAGCTCGACAGAAACTGGGAGCAACAACAGCTGGGAACCGCGCAACTATGATGAAAAGTATGCCGGTCCCATGCGTTTACGCGAAGCCTTGGCGCAGTCCAAAAACACGATTTCAATCCGCCTGATGAATGCAATTGGCGCCGGTTATGCCCAAAACTATATCCGCAGATTTGGCTTTGACCCCAAAGATCATCCGGCTTATTTATCCACTGCGCTGGGCGCAGGGTCTTCCTCGGTTTGGCAAATGGCCGCGGCCTATGCCACCTTTGCCAATAGCGGTTACCAAGTGCACCCCTATCTGATTCAGAAAATCACAGATAGCCGCGGCAAGGTGATTCAAGCCGTACAGGCAGGCAAACATGTCTCGCCTGAACGGGTCATCGACCAGCGTAACGCCTTTATCATCACCACCATGTTGCAAGATGTGGTGCGAGATGGCACGGCAAGAGCCGCATTGTCTCTGCACCGCCCAGATATCGCCGGCAAGACCGGCACCACCAACGATCAGTTCGACGCTTGGTTTGCCGGCTATCATCCGAAAGAGGTCGCTGTGGCCTGGGTCGGCTATGATAATCCGCACAATCTGGGGCGTGGCGAAACAGGGGGCCGTGCAGCGTTGCCGATCTGGATTAGCTACATGCAACAAACCTTACCTGGCCTGCCCGTATTCCAGTACAAGGTCCCCGATGGCGTGGTGCAGTTAAAAGTGGATGCCTACACCGGTGCCCAAGTCGGCGAGGATGACCCCGGCATTTATGAATACTTTTACGAAGAGCATCTGCCGCATTCGACCGCCGAAAATCTGCCGGGGTTATTTGACCCAGAAGGTGAGGCAGCGCCGCCTGAGGAGAGTGAACCTTCTTTACTTGATCGACTAATGGGCGATCATACGAACAGCGGGAACGATGACAGGAAGTTGCCAGTCAATCCTGCGGCAAAATTGCTCAGCCCGAATTAATGCCTTTTAAGTTAGGCCGTTCTGATGTTTGATGATTTTTCGAGTGACCTGCGGCAAGAAATTGCACAGTCTGCCGCCAGACTGATGTTTGAAGAAGGCATCAGCGACTATGCGCGCGCCAAACGCAAAGCGGTCAAACTGATGGGCATTGCCCAGGATGCGCCACTGCCGACCAATGCCGAAATCGACAGCGCTCTGCGCGAATACCACGCGCTGTATGCCGATGAATCAGATGCCGCGCACTTGCTTGAATTGCGTCAGGCCGCACTCCACACCATGCAGCTGCTGCAAAAATTCAATCCGCACCTGACTGGTACGGTGATGGAAGGCACGGCGGGGCCTTACGCCGACACCGAGATTCATGTCTTTGCCGAAAGCGCCAAAGAGTTGGAAATATATCTGCTCAACCAGAATGTCCCCTACCGCCTAGATGAGCAGCAGTTCCGCATGTCAGACCGTCCAGGCAAGCAAAAGCATGATCTGGTGCGTAAACGGGTGCCCGTGCTGTTGGTCGAAACCCGCTTTGGTACGCAGCGCATCAGTGTGTTCGAGGCAGATGATATCCGCACTGCGCCTCGCAAAAATGGGGAGAAGTCGGGCATACACCGCATGAACCTGCCCCAGTTGATTGCAGCCGTGCGCACAGGCGTCGCAGGCAGCGAATAAGCCTTTATTGCAGGCTGATTTGGCCGTGACCAAGTACGGTGCCGGTGGCATACGCCATATCCACCAGACTCACCTGATAATCACTGATGGCGCGAATTTCTTTTAACTGCGCCTCCCCCAAACGGGTTAATGTTTCCAGCACCTCGGTCATGGTGCGCAAACCCTCGTTGAACTGCTTGAGCTCCGCTTCATAATTCATGCCCGCAATCAGCACCTGCTGACGCGCAGCAATGATGCGCTGCCAGTTCTGCTCAACCTTATCCAAGGTATCGTGAATCTCACGCTTAACGGTCAGAGTTTGCAAGGTCTTGGTGGTGAGTCGCTGCATGCGTTGCGAAACGGCCCGGTCGAGTTTGGCCTTACGCGCCTCATTACTCACAGGCATCTCAAATTTGAGCCCCACCGACCAGTCGCGATAACGTCCATCAAACAAGTCTTGTCCAATATCGCCCAAGCGCTCACCAGAGCCAGACAAGGCCCCATACTGGTAGTCCAGCGTAAACAAAGGCAAGGTCTGGTTTTCCAGATAATCAATCTGAATCAGGTCGGCGCTCAATTTAAGCTCCTGATCCAGCAACTCAATCCGACTCTCCAGGGCATCGCGCATCAGGTGCGCGCGATCAAACTCAAACTTGACCAGACGTGGCTGGGTCGCTGGCACCCAGGGCGACTGGGCACCAGCATCATCTTGAAGGTCATTGAGCAAAAACTGCAACTGTCGCTGTGCCAGCCGGAGGTTGGTTTCTGCCACAATGAGCGCCTCCATGCGGTCAGCCACGCCAATGTTGGCACGGTTCACCTCTACCGCCGCAGTGAGCCCCTCCTGCACCCGTCGCTTGACCATGGCCAGGTTTTGGCTGGCGTATTCAAACTGGTTCTTGCGCACATCGAGGGCTGCCCAGGCCTCATACAACTCCCAATAAGCTTTATCGACCATGGCCACAATACGTATGGTTTGCAGGCGGGTTCTCAGCTGCACGCTGTCGCGGTCAAGTTCGGCGATGCGAATGCTGGCTTCGTTCACCTGCTGGCCCGCATTGCGTAACAGCGGCTGACTCAAAGAGAACCGCAATGCGCTACGGTATTGGTCGCTGGCAAATTTGCCCAGACTCTGGCGGTTTTCGAGCGGTGCACTCAGTGTCACCGTACCGCCGGTGCGCAAGGGCACCTTGACGCCAGCCTCAACATCCCAAAACTGTTTGCTCTGGGCATCCAGATTTAATTTAGCCAACTCGCCATTCAGTGCAGGATTGTCCGACTTGAGGATCACCTTGTCACCGGCCATGGCCGGCAAATCTTTCTCTGCATATTTAGCGTAGGCAAAAATCACTTGGTCGAACTTGGCCCGCTCTTCGCGCAATGACTGCCTGGCCAGCTCTGGATCCATCTTTGCCACTTTGATATTGAGATTGTTTTGCAACGCACGCTCACGCACATCGGCCAGCGTCATTTGCATGCCCGAGACGGACGGTAAAACGCTCTCGTTTTCCGGATTATCAAACGGCTTTAAGGCACGTTGCAAATCAATATTGAGTGCGGGTTGCCTCAAGCTGGGCGGTTGTTTGACCGCGTCATGTAAGTGCACCGCAGGTTGCTGACTGTATTGCTCCAGTGTGCGCCCTTCGCTTTTCTCCAAGCGTTGTCGTGCACGTTGATCCGTGACCTCTTCTGCCATAGTCAGCGTAGACGGCAATAGCACGGGCAAAAAGAGGCTAAGCCAGCGCAAACTCATGACACTTTACCTTTTGCGCCGGTCACTGCGCCAGGCTCAACGGGAATGCGCGGGGGGAACCCGTTGAGTAAGCGCCAGAGCTCATAGCCTATGGTGACGCGCTCCAACAAGACCCAGCCCTTGGCACTGATGCCTTGCCTGAGGAATCTAGCTGATGGCCATTCTGGACTACCTGGCTTATGAACCACCATGATGCGGAAATGACCACTGCCATTGTCAGTGGGGTCAACAAAGGCGATCTCACCCTCAAACGTGCCGACACCAACTTGTGCCCAGCCAGGCACCTGAATTGCAGGCCAACCTTCAAACTCTAGCCGCACAGAGCTGCGATGCGTAATCAAAGGCGCATCGCGGCCATCGACCCACAACTCCACCGCCCGTTGCGAGGTATGGGGAACAATCACTAACAGTGGATCGCCCTGCTTGATGATTTGCGATTGCGAGTTCACCGGCAGCCTGAAGATGGTGCCTGCCCGGGGCGCTACAATGCGTTGCATGTTTTGCCGCGCCAGTGAGATCTCTGAGCTGTGCAAACTGTTTTCACTGTCAGCGGTTTCGCCGCGAATCTTGTTGATGACGGCCGAGGTGGAATCAAGATAAGCCTGGGTATCGGCCCGAATCTGTTGAATATCGGCAGCCGCAGAGCTAGCCTCCGCTTTTGCGGACTGCCATTGCGCCTGGGCACTGTTAAGATTGCGCGTCGCAACGATGTGATCTCGCTCAGCCACCTCTAGATCTCGTTTGGACACCAGCCCATCTGCCAGCAACCGTTGCAGGCGCTGTAATTGCAAGGTGGCTGCATCGAGCGTCGCCTGGGCTGCATTCACAGCTTCTTGGCTACTACGTATTTTTTGATTAGCCACATCTTGTTTGTACTGGGCAGCAGAGATTTTGGCATCCCGCGCCGCCGTCAAATTTTGCTTTTGTAACTCATAAGCACGCAACTCATCCTGTTTTGCCGTGAGCTTGCTTTGTAAGTTATCACGCTGTGCCTGCAGGCGCTGCCTGAAGTTAGGGTCCGTATCGGTGATTTCCAGTAACAAATCACCCTCTTTGACCTGCGAACCTTCCTGTACATGCCAGCGATCAATCATGCCATTCACTGGCGCATCGATGGTCTGCACACGCTCTGAGGGGGCATAGGCGGTGACTTTACCTAAGGCGGTGACGTTTTGTTGCCATGGCAAAAACATAAACAGCAGCGGTAGGCCAACAAGTAACCAAGCCAATCGCTTGACCCATGTGCGTAACCAATCAGGGGTTTGCACACGCTGCAACAGGGTCGTCTGCATAGAATCACGCATGACGCCCACCTTTCACCACCATACGATCACCCAGCGTCAACACTTGATTAAACTGCTGTGCAATATGCTGAAAACGAGTGGTCACAATCAACATCCAGTCTGCTTGACGTTGCATGAGCAGCGCCAGTACTTGGTCGAGCTCGCTTTGCGAAAGTGCATCTAGCAATCCGTCAATAATGAGCAATTGCGGTTGGCCAATCATGGCGCGCGCCAACATCAGACGCTGCAACTGCGTATAGGTCATTGGCGCCCCCGCGTCGGTCAACACAGTGTCTATGCCCTGTGGCAGTGCGCTGATGTCCTGCCACAAGCCCAGCACCTGCAGCACCTCGACGATGCTTTCCAGCGGGATTTCATCTCGGCTTAAACGCAGGTTTTCTAACACAGAACCCTGCTGCCACTCCACGCGGTTGGCAATGCCGATTTGATTACGCAAATGTTCGAGATCCAATTGCCGCAGATCGATGCCGTGATAACTAACATAGCCTTGCTGCGGCTGGCGCAGCCCGGTCATCAGCTCTAGCAAGGTACTTTTGCCACTGCCCAATGCCCCCAGAATGGCCAAACTATGTCCGCGTTGCAATGCCAGCGTCAGGTCATTAAATAGAGGCGGCTGCTGCGGGTAACTAAAGCTGACACGATTTAAGGTTAGCGGATGCAACGTCTGCACTACCGCAGCCTGTGCGGCAGTTGGCTCCGTGGGCAGGCTTTCGAGCACGCCGAGTTTATCGACCGCGGCCAGTAAATCGTAAAAATATTCCAGCTTGGTGACGAGTCGCACAAAGGCCGACAGCACGCCAAAAATAATCAGCTCAGCCGCGACAAACTGGCCTAGGTTGATCTGCCCCTTGATGACTAGCGTACCGCCGAGAATCAACATGCCTGTCCCAATCAAGGCATACATGCTGACCGCCGCGATCAACTGCACCATCAACACCTTGAAGTGCTTGCTGCGTGCGTTGAGATATTGTCCCGCCAGCTGCTCAGTGTATTGCCCCACGCGTGACTGCGCACGATAAAACTTGGACAGCCACTTGTTTCTGGCCGTTGTTTCCAGCCAGGCTGCCATGTCGTATTTGGTTTTGGACTCCTTGAGTGCAGTGGCCTCAGCCTGATGGCCCAGCCAAAAAATGATGACCCAGAGCACGAGCAACATCAGCGCCACCAGAATCGCAAAATACATGCTGTAGAAAAGCAGCACCACGCTACCGATCAGCCCTTGCAACAAAGCCGTCAGTCCCACCGTTAGCAGCGTAGCGACTGATTTTTGCACCGTCTGAATATCAAAGTAGCGATTCACCAGCTCAACAGGATTGTACTGGTCATACACGGATGCCTGCACCGTGCGTGTATTGGTCGCGATTTGCAGGCTGTAGCGAACAAAGACCCGGCGCTGAATCAGCTCAACGACAAAGCTTTCAATGGCGTAAATGGCGCCAGACAGCCCGAGCAAACTAAATAAGATGAGCCCGACGACATAGAGCGGCTGTAACACACCACCCATGGTCACCAGATTGACCATGGTCTGTACCGCCACCGGCGTTGCAATACCTAATACCCCGTAGGCTGCCGTTAAATAAAACAGCAGCAGGATATCCTGCTTTTCAAAAGCGATCAGCGACAGAACACGTCGAACGGGAGTCACAGCAGTAGCGTTGAAATGTACCATGGGTAATCTTATTTTAATCTTGGGCCCGGAGGATGGATAGCGATTCGTGGGATAAGTTCAAAAAAAACGGCTCCCGCAGGAGCCGTTTCTGTAAACCACTAGCAATCAATTACAAGCTGTAAGCACGTTCACCGTGTTCTGTGGTGTCCAAGCCTTCGCGCTCGTACTCTTCACTCACGCGCAGACCAACCACAGCATCAACGATTTTGTAGATGATCACGCTGGCGATACCAGTCCATACCAAAGTCACTACTACAGCGATGATCTGGGAAGACACTTGGCCACCCATGGTCACGCCTTCTGCGTAACCCACACCACCGAGGCCAGGCGCCATCAACACACCTGTACCAATAGCACCCCAGATACCGGACAAACCGTGTACACCGAATACATCCAGTGAGTCATCGTAACCCAGCGCACCTTTCAGTTTAGTCACGCCCCACAGGCTGACAAAGCTGGCAGTAAAACCGAGGATGATAGAACCCATCGGGCCGATGAAACCACAAGCAGGCGTCACAGCAACCAGACCAGCGACTGCACCAGACGCTGCACCCAACATGCTTGGTTTGCCTCTGAACAACCACTCGGCCAAGATCCAGCCCATGACCGCAGCTGCTGTTGCCAACTGTGTGTTGACCAGCACCATACCGGCAACAGCATCCGCTGCCAATTCGCTACCAACGTTGAAACCGAACCAACCCACCCACAGTAATGAAGCACCAATCATGGTCATCACCAAGCTGTGTGGAGGCATCGCCTCTTTGCCGTAACCGACACGTTTGCCCAACATGATGGCACCAATCAGCGCGGCAACACCTGCGTTGATGTGCACAACCGTACCGCCGGCAAAGTCTTTAGCACCCAAAGCCGCCAGATAGCCGCCGCCCCAAACCATGTGCGCAATCGGCACATAAGCAAAGGTCACCCACAGCGCTGTAAACAACAGGACTGCAGAGAACTTCATACGCTCAGCAAAACCACCGACGATCAGGCCTGGAGTCAATGCAGCAAAAATCATCTGGAAGGTCAGGAACACATACTCAGGAATCGTTCCTGACAGGCTCTCTGTCGTAATGCCAGACAGGAAAGCTTTGCTCAGACCGCCGACGATGGCATTGCCCTCACTGAACGCCATACTGTAACCATAAGCGGCCCACAATACTGAGATCAGTGAAAACACGACAAACACCTGCATCAACACAGAGAGCATGTTTTTCTGACGTACCAGGCCGCCGTAGAACAGTGCCAGACCAGGAATAGTCATCAAAATCACCAATACGGTCGCCACAATCATGAACGCCGTATTGCCGACATCCAGCGTCGGTGCTGGTGCAGCAGCTTCAGCCGCAGGCGCAGCTTCAGTGGCCGCAGGGGCCTCCGCTGCCGGGGCTGCTTCTGCAGCAGTTGTTTCTTGGACTGTGATCGTTTCAGTCACAGTTTCTTCAGCGTAACTCACAGGGGTTGCCGCCAGGCCGATTAAAGCCACCAGCGATAACATGGAAAGAATTTTCTTCATAGCTGAAGCCCTTTCTTATAGCGCATCCGGACCGGTTTCGCCGGTACGTATACGGTAAACTTGTTCCAATTCGAAGACAAATACTTTGCCATCACCGATTTTGCCCGTGGCGGCAGCCTTCTCGATTGCATCGACGACCTGATCAAGCATGTCATCCTTAATCGCGACCTCGAGTTTCACTTTAGGCAAAAAGTCCACGACATACTCTGCACCGCGATACAACTCTGTATGCCCCTTTTGACGACCGAACCCTTTGACCTCAGTGACTGTGATGCCTTGTACGCCAATGTTGGACAAAGCCTCACGCACTTCATCAAGCTTAAATGGCTTGATTATTGCGGATACAAATTTCATTTGCTTCTCCTGTTGTTAACTCTGGCAGGCACAATGCCCGCCAGATCTAAACTTGCTTCTTAGAATGTACGGCTTACTGTGAAAATGAAAGCGTCTTCATTCAGACTTCTTTGCTGTGGAATGGCTGTGCCGGCATTGTTAGTACCTGCGCCGTTAAAGCTTGCACCACCGTAACCCTTATCACCCCAGTAGCTCGTGTTTGAAGCGCCAACGTAGTAGATGCCCGCGTTCCAGCCTTCAGACCCTGCAATTTTGAAAGCTTTACTCAAACCGACTTTATAGTCAGTGTAGTCAGGGTTGGTTTCACCACTGGTGCTCAAGCTCGCGCCGTTAGGTGCATTTAAATCCAACTTGCCAGCGACGTTCAGATGGCCAACGTGACCAATTAAAGTCAGATCCCAAATAGGCAATGGGTAAGCTGCGTTCAACTCCAGGTAAGTAGTACCACTTGTACCACCATCCCAGCCCGTTTTACTTTCTGCACCAAACCAGTCACCCAAAGTCACAGAGGCTTTAGCGCTCAACCAGTTGTATGACAGGCCAAAGTTTGCCTCATAAGTATTCCATTTACCACCATTAGGTGTCAGTTTAGCGCCCGTAGCATCACGGTACTTGCTCCAGTCGCCGCCCGGATAGAAATAACCGTACAAACCGGCAGTCCATCCTAAGCCTTCAACGGCTGAAATGCTACCGTTAAAGCCACCATACAAATCCAACTCAACGGTCGCATCCGGATAAGTATTTGGTGAAACGTTTGAACCCCAAACACCCGCATAAAAGCCGCTTTTGTGAGTAATATCAAAACCACCTTGTACGGCAGGTTTTTTCCAAGTTTGTGACATGCCGCGGAAACGATAATCTGAAACAAAACCAACGTTACCAGTCAATGTCCAGTCAGATGCAGCAGGTGCTGCTGCTTCTTCTGCAGCGTGTGAAACTGATGCAAATGACAGTGCACCTAATACAGCTGTGAGCAAAATAGATTGACGCATTTATGAGTCCTCTCTCTGTGAAATCTTTAAGTCGAATTGTTGTAAACGAGATGAAACAACACAAAGGTCTAAGCAAAGCACGTGCCAACCCATAAATTTATTTAAAATCAATAATTTGAATGTTTTTATTAATTTTAAATATAAAAAAATATATGCAATTACATGTTTTAAATATATTTTCAACAAAATCAAAGGGATAAATAGTATTTTTAGCCTACCAAGACATGCTAAAATTCCAGCAAAAGGAGCCTTAACTATGATGTTCTCGAATGAAAAAATCACTGAATTATCCAATAAAATCAAAGGATTGGTGGATTCAAGCCCCATTTCGGAGCTTGAAGTCAATATGCGTGCACTAATTCAGGGCGCGCTCACCAAAATGGAACTTGTTTCACGGGAAGAATTTGATATTCAGGCGTCGCTTTTAGCACGCACTCAACAACAACTGCGCCAGCTGGAAGAAAAAATCAGCCAGTTAGAGCAAGGCCAGGCATCAAACAACCAAAATTAATTTACAATTATTAGCATTCCACTACACAGGGGTGCTAAATGAGTCTGGCCGTGCTATACAGTCGGGCGTTAAACGGAATGGATGCACCAGAAGTGGTGGTCGAGGTGCATCTGGCGAATGGCCTGCCCAGCTTCACCATTGTTGATATATATTGAAACATTCAACCTAGTTAAGCTTCAGTTTTATACTTAATGTCAAAGACAAATATAAATCTAGGAGCTGCCGTATATTAATCACTGGCATAGACTACCTATAACTTAGGGGTAATCGGATTCCGAGTGCTGTTTGGTGAGGCTAAATGGGCACCATGCTAGTGCACTTTAGTATCGGCGCTCAAAAATGAAGCCACTCTGTGCAATTTTTTCTTGCACCAACCAACCTCTAAAAGAAGGTTACTGAAAAACCTGATATAGTTTTCCGAAACTCAAGAATAAGGATAATTAAGATGAAAGCATTTTTCAGTATTGGCGCTTGTTTTTTATTATGTTCTTGCGTAGCTGCACCCACAGTAAAGCAGACCACCACTCCAAATGGCAAACAAGGCTTTTACATAAGTTGCGATGGGGCTGCTGATGATTGGACAAGCTGCTATGATGCTGCGAACAAATCTTGCAAGGGCGCTTACAATGTTATAGACAAGTCTGAAAGCTCTACACCAACTCAATATGGGCCGCTGGTTAGACGAAGCTTTCTCGTAGAGTGCAAATAACAATTTAAACCGCGATGCAAATAAACCCAGGAAAAATATTTTTTTATTTAGCCATCTGTGTTTATTTAACGGGGTTCATAACTGTCGGTTCCATGCCCCTAGTTGCAGCTGCAAGCTTCATAATTTCTGGTTTACTTTTATGGGCCTCCATTCCCAAAGACGCAGACAATCTAGAACATGAGCAAAAGCAATTTTGGATTGTTGCAATACCATTTATCATTCCAGCATTAGGAATGTGTTGGTTAAAATATCAAGAGGAGTTAAGCTGGTCTCAATTCAGAAACTACATTACAACTCATGGTTGCGTGGAGCATGGGTCGGTAATTACTGGTGTCACACCTGGCGGTTGTGACAGGTATACGGGGGAATGCGAAGACTCACGTGAGATAGAGGAACAGCAATTCGTTTGCCCTTTAACCAACTCCGTTATTACTTTTTCGGACTTTAAGTCCGGTAGCTTTGGCCAACCAAGATAACGTTCAAAGTAGTTCAAAAAGGAATAGGAATATAAATGAGCAAAACCCTCTCCCGCGAACATGCAATTTCAGAACTTACAGATAAATTTATTCTGCCTTATAAAATCCAAGCTTTAGCAAAAAACGAGAGCGATATTATCGTGACGGTTTGGAACGATGAAGGATATATCATGTTAGAAAGAATGGCATCAAAATCCCAATGGAGCACAGAGGGCGGTTTGAATGAGCTTATTACAGTGCTCAATAATGCTCATATTCCAAAGTAATTTAGCTACCCAACCACTCCCTCACCCTCAAAGTTAACTTCTTCAATAGCAGTGAAGTGCTTTTGTAATTAAAAATGGAAACGCCCGCAGACTGTTGCAATTCATACGGGCTTAATCTTCCAGTGCCGCAACATTTTCCAAGTTGGACAGCACGAATAAGGGTGTCACATCGTTCCTTTTTCTTTGCAACATTTAATTTCCTCAGAAAGTATAGCTAGCGCGAAAAAAAGCCCCTGTAAGGGGTGCAAGTCCGTTCAGAACGCAGCATCAAAAGACCCTAGTCTTTTGACACGGGGGGAGCCAAAAAACTGAGGAGGAGGAGCTTGCCGACGAAGCCAGGAAGCCCCAGCGTCCGGCAGTTTTTGGGGGGCGAAGCCCGCGGGATCCAACCCGAGGGGGTGGCCCCGGGACGACGCTTTTGTGTCCCGGGGCCACCCCGTCGAAGACGGGGTCCGCCAAGAGGGAAAGGCCCCTAGGCTTTAAGGCGACGAATGGCGTCCAGCCAAGCGGAGGAGACGACCCGACAAACCAATTAAAACTCGTTATCTATACGTTTTGATGTCCCTACCGTGTAAACGGTAGAGGGGACAGATAATAAACGGATTGAGAAGGGGTTTTAATTGGTTGAAACAAAAAAAGTGGGCTTGAATCGTGAGACTGAAGCCCTCAAAAACATCAACGCATTTGGTTTTCTGACAATGAAAAGCATTGCAAATTTGACAGTCGAAGTCGCAGGCGATTCGGCTCTGAAATCTGCAAAAAGAGTTGTCAAAAGACTGATTGAAAAAAAGGAAATTCTGAAACGTAAAAGCATCGAAGGAATTAATTGTTTTGTTTTGACAGAAAAGGGAGCAAGAAGAGTTGCAGACCTTTGCTTTTTCAAGAAAGCAAAGAAAGGAGTTGAACTTGAAACACGATTTGCAAAGCGGCAGGAAATCATCGTCAGTGCAATTGTCAAAATCAGAGGCAAACTGGAGGGAGACATTGAAGTCTTCGGAGAAATTTGGTTGAAGAGAAATCAGGACGGATGGTTTTCAGGATTGCACGGGATTGCATGGAACAAGACAACAAAAAAAGGAATCGGAGTCTTCTTCATTTCTTCAGTCAGAACAGAAACAGCGGTGCACGTTTTGAATTTAAGAACGAAATGGAAAAGACACATCGAAGAAATTCACTTGATTGCGTTTCAAAAAGAGACAACGCAAGCACTGTTGAAGAGAGTCAAACGACTGTGATGAAAAAGCCCCAGATGGGGCTTTTTTGTTGGTCAAAATTCTTCGTCAAATTCGTCATCGTCAGATACTCCTACCCAGTTTCTCGAGTCGACAAACTCGTCAGGCAGCTCTTCAGAAGAAAAAGCATGTGAGCCCGCAAGCGGGTCTGTTTCGGCTGCTTCAGGCCACATTTCGAGAACAGGAGGCAATTCGTCAAGGTCTTCAACGACATCAAAACGCGGAGCATTTTGAGCAGCTTTGTCCGCTGCTTTTTGCGCGTATTTTTCAAAAACTGCTTGACTCTTGGCCTTGACCTGGGCCAAATATTCTGGGGTGCCTCGGTCAGTGGTTGGTCGAGACTTCAAGCCCGCAGGAAGGGTGAGTTGATATCGGTTGCATTTGTTCACTCCAGAATTCGAGACAACAAGCAATCCGAGGGAGTTCAAAGCCTTGACGGCGTTCATGACAGCCTTAGTATCAGGAGTGGCTTCTGCTTTGTTTGAGAACTTGCCACGCAGCTCGGCAATATTGGCGTAGGATGGTTCAAAGCCAGGATGAATGCTACCGTCTCGCATTGCTTTACTGCTGAGAATCAGAAAAACTTCCAGTTGAACTTTCGTCAAACCGAGGGAAAGAATTTGAATAGGAAATCGTGCGAATGGCTCTTTGTTGCCGTTAGCGTTGACCCAGTCTTCAGACTGGAAGGTTGTTTGATTCTTCATTGATGCTCCACATTTATTCTTGAATTTGTTCATTAGAACTGAACGCTCAATGTGTAGTGATTAATTTTAAACTTTTTGGAAATTTGCCCCTGCTGTGGAAGGTGCGCCCTACCCCTCTTGGCGACGCGAACGAAGTGAGCTAGGAAAGAGACGCCAAAGAGGCGGCCTTTCCTATGAGCAGCCCTTAGGGCTGCGAATATTCTGATTAGTCTGAAGTTTGTAAGTTTGCAGTATGTAAAGGAGGGGGATTTTACCCCCCACCTTTGGGGGTGATTTATCCCCCACCTTTGGGGGTGATTTACCCCCTACCTTTGGGGGGTGATTTACCCCCTGCCCTGAGGGGTGATTTACCCCCTACCTTTGAAGGAGAATTGAAAATGGGATGGCTTCAAAATCTGGTGAATTGGTTCAACACGGATGGGACTCCAATGCTCGGAAATTCGGGAATTGATGTCGAAGGAAAAGGATTTGGAGAAGTGCGTCATGAAACGCACTTTGAAAATCATCACAACGACTTCAGCATCGGATTTGGTGGATGTGACAGCTTCGGAGGGGGAAGCGGTGGAGGCTTTGGAAGCGATTTTTGAAGAGGTCGAAGGGGTTGCCAAGGCAACCCTTTTTAACGGTTTTTGACGGGTATCTAAAAGTCAAAATATTTGCGGATGACGGAAATTTCAAAGGTTTTAGAGTTCTTCAAAGTGACTTTCAAACTGGAAAGGTCCTCGCTCAAATCAAAGCGTAAAACAATTCGTGAAATCTGATAACGCAGCAAAGAAAGCTTCTCAGAGTCTGCTGAACGAATTGCATTGACGAATGCTTCGTCAGCTTTGACCCCCCAATAAACCGCTGTGTCTTTGGTCTCAAGAATCATTCTTTCAGCAATCTTTTGATGAACCGTTTTTTCACGTTCAAGGTCTGAAATTCGTTGCAGAATTGAAGCAGGCGTGTCTTCAGCCTTACCTGCTTGAACAAGGTTCAACAAAAGCGAAATCTGTGCGTCAATCTTCTTAATTGACTCACGTGCACTATTCTCTGCGTCAAGAAGTTTATCTGAAAAATCATCAAGAGAAACGAGGCCTGGAGCTTCTTCTGACATAAAAAATATGACGGTGTCTTCAATTCGTCGACAATCAACTGACGGACATTTTGTAGCGTTCAAGTTGCTACGGCTGCAATAATATCTTGAATAGTCGAGGTCAAGCCTGGACTTTAATTTGCGATGCAATGAAGCTCCGCACGAACAAAAAAGCAGGCCTTGCAAAAAGTTGCGATAGGCTGAATCTCGTTTTTTTGGAAACTCTTTTGATTTGTTGTTGATTTGTTGAACTGCATTGAAGAGTGCTGTCGAGATAACAGAAGGATAAAAATAAGGTATAGGGTCGCCATGTGGCACCCTACGACCAGATTCATTGACTTTATAGGGCTGATATTGACCGATTAAGGCAGCGTTGTTAATCAAACGATTAACAAGGGATAGGTGCCAAATGTCGCCCTTACCGGGAACGGACAACTTCAATTCATTGCACTTTCGTGCAATTGCGGTTGCTCCTAGGCCTGACTTTCTCAACTCAAAAACAAATTGGATGCTACGGACTTTGTCCTGTAAAACTTCGTATTTTTTGCCATCTTCACTGACGCGAAGCCAGCGAGGGCATTCGCGTGTCAAAGGAGTTGCAAACTCTCTTGCATTAGTTTGTCGTCTGTCCCAATTAGCAGCACTGCGAAGTGCTTTTTTACTACTTTCGTCAAAAGCAACAAGAGTGCTGCTCATGATGCTGAGCATTGCAGCAAACTGCGTCAAAGATTTTTCGTTGTAAACCTGATTTTTTGCAGTTTCAACAATCAAAATTCCTTTTTGAAGAATAGAGCCGAACAAAGTGACCGCCGAATAAACATCAGCACGAGTCAATCGGTCAACAGTTTCAATCAAAAGATAAGAACCGGAAGCGATTTCACCTGAGTCAACGAGGGCAAGAAAAGCAGAAAGTGCACTACCTTTTTTAATATTTGAACGACGATAAGCTGATTTTGCAAAATCAGTAAATTCACGTTCGTCCAAAAAAATCTTATTTCGTTTGCAATAATCTCGTGCGGATTCAAGCTGTCGCCGGATGCTGTCGCCGTCTTTTTGCTTTGAGGACGAAAATCGAACATAAGCATAAGCTCGTGGAGTCTGGTTCATTGTTTCATTATATCACGACAATGACCATCGTCGG
>CAYTIV010000009.1:0-27134 GCA_964437895.1 uncultured Methylotenera sp. | reverse complement strand
CCCGAGCAAGGCGAAACCAACCCCTTTTTGCACATGAGCTTGCATCTGTCGATACAGGAGCAAATCAGCATCAATCAGCCCATAGGCATCACACCCGCCTACGGTAAACTGTGTACCCGTTTTCAGGAAGAACATGCCGCCCAGCACGCCTTGCTGGAGTGCCTGGCAGAAACCATCTGGCTGGCGCAGCGCAATCAAACGGGGCTAGACGCCGCACACTACTTGCAACTGATAGAACAACGCGCCGGCATTGCCCCTGCCGCCTGAACTATGCTTCAATAGCCGGCATGACACACCACCCACAGGACTGGCTCAACGCACACGGCGACTATCTGTACCGTTTTGCACTCTCACGCTTGCGCGACCCGCAACAAGCCGAAGACGTGGTACAAGAAACATTGCTGGCCGCGATTAAGCAAGCTGATTTTGCACAACAATCCAGCCCACGCACCTGGCTGACGGGCATCCTCAAACACAAAATCATTGATTGTATGCGCGAGCAGCAACGCGAGGTGACTGCTTCTGATTTAATGCATGAAGAAGACACCAGCATGGACGATTTCTTTGATGCGACAGGGCATTGGGCAGAAAAGCCGCAACCCTGGGAGGTCCCGCACGAAGCCATGCAGCAAAAACAGTTTTTGCTGGTGTTGCAACAATGCATGGAAAGACTGCCGAAAAAACTGGCGGCCATTTTCACCCTGCGTGAAATCGATGAAATGGACAATGAAGAAATTTGTAAGGCCTTGAGCATCACCACGACTAATGCCTGGGTAATGTTATACCGTGCCCGCATGGGCTTGCGTAAATGCCTTGAATTGCACTGGTAACCCTCAGGTGAAACGAAACTTATGATGCTCAATTGCAAACAAACCAGCGTGCTGGTATCGCAATCACTGGATCGTCCGCTCACCTGGCGGGAGCGCTGGACAGTCAGACTGCATTTGCTAATCTGCGTTTATTGCAGGCGCTACGCAAAGCAGCTCAAAGGTATGCAACGCCTCATGCTCGACTGGCAACAACACACAGCAGAGCATGGCGAGGTCACCTTGCCTGACGCAGCACGGGAACGCATTGCACAACGTTTGGACACGTTTTACTGACTGTCCGCTTTCAATTATTTAATAAGGAACGTTTATGACTACATCCAAAATCGCTTTAATGACCGGTGCCGTCGCACTGACACTGGCTAGCGCCGCCGTTCACGCGGCTGAGAACCCCTTCGAGATCAATACCTTGCAGCAAGGCTACCAGGTTGCCGATGCCAGCGACGCCAAAGCTAAAGATGGCAAATGTGGCAGTGGCAAGTGTGGTGCGCACAAGAAAAAAATGAAAGAGGGCAGCTGCCATCACGAAAAAGCCAAGGAAGGATCCTGCTCTGCGCAAAAAATGAAAGAAGGCAGTTGCTCCGCAGAGAAGATGAAGGAAGGCAGCTGCTCGGCTGAAAAAATGAAAGAAGGTAGCTGTCACGCCAGCAAGTAACGGCCAAACCGCACATGGCACAGCGATCTGAAATCCATGGCGCCGGACTGGGGCTGAAGCGCGAGTTACTGCCGCAACTGATGCAACAGTATGGCCAGCCAGCGCTGACTCAGCTACAGTTTCTGGAAATCGCGCCGGAAAACTGGATACAGGCAGGCGGCAAATATGCTGCCGAACTGGACTGGTTTGCAACAAGGTTTCCGTTGGTGTGCCATGGTTTATGCCTGTCTCTAGGCGGGCCAGATCCGTTGAATGTGACGTTTCTCAAACAAGTGAAACAGTTTCTGGCGGACTATGAGATCCCGCTATACACCGAGCACCTGAGCTATTGCAGCGATGCCACGCAGGGCTATCTGTATGATCTGCTGCCTATCCCGTTCACCGAAGAAGCGGTGCACCATGTCGCGCAACGCATCCGGCAAACCCAGGATATTTTGCAACAACGCATCGCCGTTGAGAACGCCTCCTTTTACGTGGCCGCCCCGGTGTCAGACATGAGTGAAATCAGTTTTATCCGCGCAGTGCTGGCCGAAGCCGATTGTGATCTGCACCTTGACGTGAATAACGTCTACGTCAACAGCGTGAACTTTGGTTTTGATCCGTATGCGTTTCTGGACCAGATTCCTGCAGAACGGATTGTCTATGGCCATATGGCCGGCCATCTGCAAGTGGCGCCTGACTTGCTGGTAGATACCCACGGTGAGGCCGTCACCGATGCCGTATGGCAGCTATTGCAATACGCATATCAAAAACTGGGGGTATTTCCCACCCTGCTCGAACGTGACAGCCAGATCCCGCCCCTGCAAACAGTGATGACCGAAGTGGATCGCATCGCTGACCTGCAATCGCAAGCGCGCTCGCGTGGTTTGCTCACCAGCCATCGCGTGGCCTAATGCAACCATTTCAGACCTATCAAGCCGCATTTACCGCGCATCTGCGAAATCCGGCCACCCATGCCCGGCCCACAGGCACAGAGGCCAGGCGTATGGCGGTCTATCGTGAAATCGTCTTCAACAACATTCTGGCCAGTATCAGCGCCTGCTTCCCTGTGTTGCTCAGCATTGTTGGCAAGCGCGTGTTTCGCCGCTGGGTACGACAATGCGTGGTATCGCAAGACTTCAACAGCCCCTACTTTCAGGATATTCCTGCCAGCTTTGTACGCTTTTTGCAGGCCCAACCTGCTGAAACACTGACCCCAGCCTATGCCGCACAACTGGCACATTATGAATGGCTGGAACTGTTGATCAGCCGACAAGTGGGCACCGGGCAGCCTGCGCACTCGACGCTGTCGCATGCAGATGCTCTCGCCAGTACCATCGTGCACTTAGCCGACTGCCACCAGCTACAGCAGTACGATTATCCCGTACACCAACTGTCGAAAAAAAACGCGGCAGCCACGCCTCAACAGATCTTTCTGCTCATTTATCGCACGCCTGACTTTCAGATCAGATTCATGACCCTGAATGCCATCACCTTTAAGCTGCTACAGCAGATTCAAACGCATACCGCCACCGCCGAGGCGCATTTACAGCAATTGGCACAGATGACACCGGAAGTCCCAGCCGAGACCCTGCGCCATTTTGGGCTGTCCACACTGTATCAACTGCATCAAGCCCAAGCGCTGTGGGTTTAAATACAACACTTCCTGCCAAAAACGACTTTTTTGTATAAAACCTTACTAAATATCGGGTTTTTTTACCAACATTATCTTCGCAAATAATTACTCCGCAAAGGAAACTGATAGAATTAACAAATAACTTAACACATATTAATTATGCAAAATTTACTCGCTAAAGAAGCATTAAAACAATTCAGAGTGATCTTCGGGACGGTTAGACAACACTTCAGAGAAATCGAAGCCTCCTGTGGCATCTCTGGCTCGCAACTGTGGCTGTTGCATGAAATTGCCAACCATCCTGAACTCGGGGTTTCCCGACTGGCAGAAAACCTGGCCATCCATCAATCGACCTGTAGCTTGCTGGTTGAAAAGCTGGTGAAGAAACAGCTAGTTGAAAAACAGCGTTTGAGCGAAGACCAGCGCAAGGTGGGCCTGATTGTGACGCAGGCGGGAAAAATGTTGCTGGCCAATGCGCCCAAACCACTGGATGGCATTTTGCCACAGGTGCTGACCACCTTGGATACCGAGACGCTGCAAAGCCTGAACACCTCGTTGAAAACCGTCATCAACAAATTGGATGGACAATCGGATGCGCTGAGCAACCAGTCACTGGCAGAAGTCTGAACAGTTTCACCTGTATAAAATAAAAAGCCGGCAATCGCCGGCTTTTTATTTGCACTATGTATTTACATCTGGGGTGGTATGTAGGCCGAGCCTCGATCCAATCATCTGTTCACTTGAACAACGCACCCTCAGTCAAACGCTGCTGACTCGCGGGCAGCCGCTTGTTTAGAAACCTCAGCTTTGGCCGCATTATCCAGATCCCACCACTGACGGATTTCCTCCAGGGTTCTGAAACAGCCCTGACAAAAGCCAGTCGCTTCATCCATGCTGCACACACCCACGCAGGGGGAGGCCACTTCCTGTTCAGACATTTAGCTTCCTTTCGCTATCAATTAGCTCAATGCACCGTGGCAGTTTTTGTAACGCTTGCCTGAGCCACATGGGCAAGGATCGTTACGTCCCACGCGCACACCCTCTGGCAGATTCAACGGGGCCTGGGCCGCCGCTTCGCCAGCATTGCTTAAAGCAGACTCATAATCGGTATGCTGGTATTGCACATTGCCCAATTCAGCCGCACGCATGGCTTCCTCCGCACGACGCTCCTCTTCTTCCATCTCTTCGCGAGAACGCACTTGCACCTGCATGGTGATTTTGGTGACTTCGCTCTTCACGGTATTGAGCAGAGATTCAAACAACTCGAACGCCTCGCGCTTGTACTCCTGCTTGGGGTTCTTTTGTGCATAAGAGCGCAAGTGGATGCCTTGACGCAGATGATCCAACGCCGCCAGATGTTCACGCCAGTGGTTGTCTAGGCTTTGCAACATGACGGATCGCTCAAAGTTGCGCATATTGTCATTGCCTGCCATCGCCTCTTTGCCGGCATAACTTTCATTGGCAGCATTCATGATGCGCTCACGCAAGGTTTCTTCATGCAGGTCGGGATTGGTCTCAAGCCACTCGCCGACAGGCAAGCTCATGCCCAGCTCGCTTTGCAAGGCTTGCTCAAGCGCGGGCACTTCCCATTGCTCTTCTACGCTACCAGGCGGGATATAGATATTGAATACGCTGTTGATCACATCCTCACGCATGGCACGGATGGTCTGACCGACATCGACAGACTCCAGCAACTCGTTACGCTGCTCGTAAATCACTTTACGCTGGTCATTAGATACATCGTCGTATTCCAGCAATTGCTTACGGATATCGAAGTTACGACCTTCGACTTTACGTTGAGCATTCTCGATGGCACGGGTCACCATGGCATGCTCAATGGCTTCGCCTTCAGGCATGTTGAGACGGGTCATGATGGCGGCGACACGCTCACCAGAGAAAATACGTAACAGCTGATCTTCGAGGGAGAGATAAAAACGGCTGGAACCTGGGTCACCTTGACGGCCGGAACGACCACGTAACTGGTTATCCACGCGACGGGATTCATGTCGCTCTGTACCAATAATGTGCAAGCCCCCTGCGGCCAGTACGGCGTCGTGTCTCTGCTGCCACTCCGCTTTAAGCTGCGCAATTTTGCTGTCTTTGTCGGCATCACTTAAGGCGCCGTCATGACGAATGGCGTGTATTTCTGACTCGGAATTGCCGCCCAGTACGATGTCGGTACCGCGACCGGCCATATTGGTTGCAATCGTAATCATGCCGGGGCGTCCAGCCTCGGCAACAATGGTTGCTTCACGCTCGTGCTGCTTGGCGTTCAACACCTGATGCTCAAGCTTGGCTTGTGTCAGCAACTGTGAGATCAACTCGGAGTTCTCAATCGAGGTGGTGCCTACCAACACAGGCTGGCCCTTGGCCTGGCACTGTTTGATGTCTTCAATCACCGCCTTGTATTTCTCCATGCTGGTGCGATAGACCTTGTCCATCGCATCAATACGTTGCACCGGGCGATGCGTTGGAATCACCACGGTTTCCAGGCCGTAAATCTGATTGAATTCGTATGCCTCTGTATCGGCAGTACCGGTCATGCCGCTCAGCTTTTGATACATGCGGAAATAATTCTGGAAGGTAATGGAGGCCAGGGTCTGGTTCTCCTTCTGGATGGTGACGCCTTCCTTGGCTTCGACCGCCTGATGCAAACCGTCTGACCAGCGACGTCCAGGCATCATACGGCCTGAAAACTCGTCCACGATCACAATCTCATTGTTGCGCACCACATAGTGCTGGTCGCGGTGATACAGATTCTGTGCCCGCAAAGACGCATACAAATGATGTACCAGCGTGATATTGGCTGGCTCATACAAGCTGGAGCCAGCTGTCAACAAACCGCTTTGTTCCAGCAATTGCTCGGCGTGCTCATGACCGGCCTCGCTCATAGTCACACTCTGGGCTTTCTCATCCACCCAGAAATCACCTTCGCCATCTTCGACCTGCTGGCGCACCAGCTGTTTGGCCACTAGGTTAATGTCGCCATACAAATCAACACTGTGCTCAGCCTGACCAGAAATGATCAGTGGCGTACGGGCTTCATCGATGAGGATGGAGTCCACCTCATCCACCAGCGCATAATGCAAAGGACGCTGCACGCGCTCCTCTTTGCTGAAGACCATATTGTCGCGCAGGTAATCGAAACCGAACTCGTTATTGGTGCCGTAGGTAATATCGGCTGCATAAGCCTGCTGTTTGGCATCGTGCGGCATTTGCGACAGGTTGATGCCAACGGACAAGCCAAGAAAGTTATACAACTGCCCCATCCACTCGGCATCGCGTTTGGCCAGATAGTCGTTCACGGTGACCACATGCACGCCTTTACCCGTCAGCGCATTGAGGTACGTCGGCAAGGTCGCTACTAAGGTTTTACCTTCACCCGTGCGCATCTCAGCGATCTTACCGGCATTCAGCACCATGCCACCAATCAGCTGCACATCAAAGTGACGCATGCCCAGCACACGCTTGCCCCCCTCACGCACAACAGCAAAGGCTTCTGGCAACAATTTATCCAGAGACTGACCCTGCGCATATCGCTGTTTGAACTCTTCGGTTTTTGCACGCAATTGCTCGTCGGTCAACGCAGCGATGGAAGGCTCTAAGGCATTGATTTGTTTGACGATTTGCTGATACTGTTTGACCATGCGGTCATTACGGCTACCAAATACTTTTTTGAACAACGAGGCTAACATGAGTCACACCGATTTCCGCGCGTATGCGGCGTTAAATAAAAATAAAGCGAGATTGTATAAGATATAGAGGGCGGTTGTCTTGATTATTGTTTGATGGTCTGGATCAAGAGTGGTTTCTCAGATATTCGCGAGGGTCCAGCGGATTGCCGTTCAGACGAATTTCATAATGCAGATGTGGCCCCGTAGAGCGACCGGTACTGCCGATCAGGGCAATTTTCTGCCCCTTGGTGACCCGCTCCCCGGCTTTGACCAGCATGCGGGAGTTGTGCGCATATCGCGTCTCTAGGCCAGAACCATGATCAATCTTGAGCAGATTGCCGTAGTCTGAGGTTTGCACAGCCGTAGTGACAATCCCATCAGCTGCGGCATACACCGCGGTGCCGACCGCAGCAGGAAAATCCAACCCTTCGTGAAACGCGCGATGACCACTCATCGGGTCAATCCGCCAGCCATAGCTGGACGAACTATAGGCTGCTTCCACAGGACTACTATTCGGCAACATCTCGCGCAACACACTCTTTTGCAACAGTTTAGCTTCAATCTTGCCCTGATATTCATCGCGCAAATCGAGATCGGCAGACATCTGCTCAATCGTCGCTTTAAGATCTTCTTCACTCAACGGAGACTCTTTAATGAGCGGGCCACCGCGCCCCAACACCTCATTGACAGGCGTACGCTCATTAATAGGCTCTGCCGTAGACTTCACGCCGGCCAGTTTGGATAAACGTTGATTTTGCGCATCCAGACGTAAAATACGTGCCTGCAATTCGCCGATCTGCTTGGCATAGGCATCCAGATGGCTTTGTGTAGAGAGCATGGCGCCACGCAAATGCTTGGGCAACATCGCCTTCACACCTTGAGACTTGATGACTTGCTGTGGGGTAATAAACAACAAAGTCAGCATCACAGGCACCAGAATCAAGGCCATGACGGCACCGATGCTCTCGAATAGGCCCAGCGTCTTAGGCTTGGCCATTTTGTCTGAAACAATAATGATATTAATCATGCTAAGAACTCTCGCTAGGCACCGGCGATGGATGGCATCCCATTCATCTTTGCCTGGTGGTGTACAATATTCAAGCATTCAGCAGACAACCCACCATGTTCAAAATCAATCAGATTTTCAAACACCATCAAGACCTCAGGCCCCTAATACAGGAGGCTGATGCACGTCAGTGGTTACAACAATGCTGGTCTACGGTTGCCCCGGAATTTTCCAGGTTTTCGCATGTACTGGGCCTGCACGAGGGTGCGCTGACGATTGCGGTGCAATCCGGCGCGGCAGCCAGTCGAATTAGGTTAATGGAAACCCAACTCCTGCAAAGAATCCGGGATTTTTGTCAAAATTCCAGGAAAATCAAAGGCTTAAACCTTAGCGCAATTAAGGTTAAAGTGCAAGTAAAATCTCGCCCACCGCGCAAGCAAAAGCGCATTCAGGCGCCCTCTTCGCGTGCATTGCGCGCCCTCGAAAACTGCGCAGACCAGATCAATAATCCGGCACTGGAAAACGCCTTGCGGCATTTTATCGATCACCAGCGCCACGATTAACCCGGTCTGCTCTCACCCTGAAAACTGCCCCAAAACGCGCTTGTAGCCGCACTTTAATAGTGCAATAATGACTTAACCTGTTACATTTTATTAACAAATCAGGTGGCAGGTCTGCAAGTAGTTCATTACGGTTAACGCAGTCTCATCAGGAACAGGAGAAGTCATGTCAGTCGCACTAATGTTAGCGCTCGGTGCTGCAGTTTTGGCGGTGCTTTACGGCGTAGTAATGAGTCAATGGATTTCCGGCCTGCCCGCAGGCAACCCACGTATGCAAGAAATTGCGGGGGCCATTCAGCAAGGCGCTGCCGCCTATCTCTCCAGACAATACAAGACCATTGCACTGGTCGGTGTAGTCCTCGCCATTTTGATTGGTGTTTTTCTGAACCCACAAACCGCCGTCGGCTTTGTGCTCGGTGCCGTACTCTCCGGGGCCTGTGGCTTTATTGGCATGAATGTATCCGTTAAGGCCAATGTACGCACGGCACAGGCGGCGACGCAGGGCATTGGCGCTGCCTTGGATGTCGCCTTTAAAGGCGGCGCCATCACTGGCATGCTGGTGGTGGGCCTAGGACTGTTGGGCGTCGCCGGATTTTATGCCTACCTGGGCGCAGAACAAGCCGTCGACCTGAATCCGCTGATAGGCTTTGCCTTTGGCTCCTCGCTGATTTCCATCTTCGCACGTTTGGGTGGGGGTATTTTCACCAAAGGGGCTGATGTCGGCGCCGACCTGGTAGGCAAGGTCGAAGCGGGCATCCCCGAAGATGATCCGCGCAACCCAGCGGTGATTGCCGACAACGTCGGTGACAATGTCGGCGATTGCGCTGGTATGGCGGCTGACCTTTTCGAAACCTACGCCGTGACCCTGATTGCCACCATGGTACTGGGTGGGCTGATGGCAGCTGAAGCAGGTGCGAATGGCGTGATTTACCCTCTGCTGCTGGGCGCAGTGTCTATCGTAGCCTCCATCATTGGCTGTTTTTTTGTGAAAGCCTCACCTGGCATGAAAAATGTCATGCCGGCGCTATACAAAGGGCTGGCCGTGGCAGGGGTGCTATCGCTGATCGCCTTTTATTTTGTGACGCAGTATGTGTTCCCGCAGGGGTATACGCACGGCGAAGTCACCGTCAGCAGTCAGGCGCTGTTTGGCGCCTGTGCAGTGGGCCTGGTACTCACCGCCGCGCTGGTCTGGATCACTGAATACTATACGGGCACGGATTACGCGCCGGTCAAACATGTCGCGCAAGCATCGACGACCGGTCATGCCACCAACATCATTGCAGGTATTGGGGTGTCCATGAAGTCTACCGCGTTGCCGGTGCTTTCGGTCTGCGTGGCCATTTATGTCGCCTTCCATCTGGCAGGCCTCTATGGCGTAGCGATTGCAGCGATGTCCATGCTCAGTATGGCGGGCATTGTGGTGGCACTGGATGCTTACGGCCCGATTACAGACAACGCGGGCGGTATTGCCGAAATGTCTGAATTACCCAGTAGCGTGCGCGACGTCACTGATCCACTGGATGCCGTGGGCAATACCACCAAGGCTGTGACAAAAGGCTATGCGATTGGCTCTGCCGGCTTGGCTTCACTGGTGCTGTTTGCCGACTATACACATAAACTGGAAGGGGCTGGTATCTCCGCCAGCTTTGACCTGAGCGACCCCAAAGTGATTATCGGCCTGTTTGTAGGCGGCCTGATTCCATTTCTGTTTGCAGCCATGGCCATGGAAGCTGTCGGCCGAGCCGCCGGCAGCGTGGTCGAAGAAGTACGCAGACAGTTCCGTGAGATCAAGGGCATTATGGAAGGCACCGCCAAACCCGAATATGGCAAAGCCGTAGACATGCTCACCAGTGCAGCCATACGTGAAATGATGTTGCCCTCACTGCTGCCAGTGGCTGCGCCCATCTTGGTCGGCATGCTTTTAGGGCCTGTCGCCCTGGGTGGCTTATTGATGGGCACCATCGTCACCGGTCTGTTTGTTGCTATTTCGATGTGCACCGGGGGTGGCGCCTGGGATAACGCCAAGAAATACATTGAAGATGGCCATCATGGCGGCAAAGGTTCTGATGCCCACAAAGCGGCCGTGACGGGTGACACTGTGGGTGACCCTTACAAGGATACGGCTGGTCCGGCGGTGAATCCCCTGATTAAAATCATCAACATTGTGGCCTTGCTGATCGTGCCCTTGTTGCACTAAGCAGATTTAGCTACCCAATAAAAAAGTCGGCCTAGGCCGACTTTTTTATTAAACAGCGTGCAAGGTTACACACTGGCTGCGGTTCAGAACGCTGGTTTTACCTCAGCCTCGTTATAACGGACTACACCGTCAGTGATTTCTTTGTGAGCATCTTCAATGCCAACCCAACCTTCGATCTTGACCCATTTGCCTTTGTCCAGATCTTTATAGTGTTCAAAGAAGTGGGCAATCATGTCCAGACGCCATGGTGATACATCGCTCAGCGTTTTCTGATATGCGTACAAACCACAGACTTTCTCAACTGGCACAGCCAATACTTTGGCATCGCCACCGGCTTCATCCGTCATTTTCAACATGCCCAGTGCGCGGCAGCGTACGACAACGCCTGGCAACAAAGGCACAGGGGTGATAACCAACACGTCTACTGGGTCTCCATCATCGCCCAGGGTGTGTGGAATGTAGCCATAGTTGCATGGGTATTGCATAGAAGTGCCCATGAAGCGGTCCACAAACAGTGCACCACTCTCTTTGTCTACTTCATACTTCACCGGATCGCCATTGGCCGGAATTTCGATAATGACGTTAAAGTCGTGAGGCAAATCTTTGCCGCTTGGCACCAAATTCAAAGACATCTTCTCAAACCCATTTCAACAAAAAAGCGCCATTATAGGCCAATAATATGAACAATTGCGGTCAAACAACACTATTTTTGATTGTTTAGCGCAGCCTTGGATACCGCGTCATCACGACAAGCCTGCCGCACGGCCACCGGAATCAGCTTCAGCGCCAGATAAAGCAGCAAGGGAATAATCACCAGCTCATCCAGCTGCCCGATGACGGGGATAAAATCCGGAATCAAATCAAACGGCAAGACCAAGTAGCCCAGCGCCAGCCATAACAAAGCTTTGGCCAGCCAAGGCGTTTGCGGGTGCGCATGCAGCGCACGATAAAAAGAAACTTCCTGCTTAAAACGGCTGGCCAGTGCGGCCAGCTGTGCGCGAAAGCCCATGCCGCTACCCTAGTCCACTTGCAGCGTGCGGCCAGTCAGCTTGGCAAACGCTTCCATGTACTTGTCAGAAGTGCGTTGTGCCACGTCTGCCGGCAACGCAGGGCCGGGCGCTGTTTTGTTCCAGTCACAGCTTTCCAGCCAGTCACGCACGTATTGCTTGTCATAACTGGGCGGATTACTGCCCACCTGGTACAGATCAGCTGGCCAGAAACGCGAAGAGTCAGGGGTTAGCACCTCATCCATCACATGCAACACGCCTTGTGCGTCCACCCCAAACTCAAACTTGGTATCGGCAATGATAATGCCCTTGCTACGGGCATACTCAGCGGCACGCGTATAGAGCGCAATCGCCGCTTTCTCCACTTGCACGGTCAGGTCATGACCGATCAGCGCTTCAACTTGAGCAACACTGATATTCTCATCATGTTCACCCACGGCCGCCTTGCTAGAAGGCGTAAACAGCGGCTGCGGCAGTTGCTGCGCCAGTTGGAGACCGGCAGGCAACGCGATATCGCATACGGTGCCCTTGGCCTGATACTCTTTCCAGCCACTGCCCACCAGATACCCTCGCACGATCGCCTCCAGCGGCAAGGCCTTGAGCTTTTTAACCACAACGGAACGCCCGTTCACCTGCTCGACCTCATCGGCGGCCACCACCGACTCCGGTGCGATTCCGGTTAAGTGATTAGGCACCACATCCTGCAACTGTTCAAACCAGAAATTAGCCATTTGGGTCAACATGGCGCCTTTATGCGGGATACCCGTCGGCAGAATCACATCAAAAGCACTCAGACGGTCGGTGCTGACCAGCAGCATGGTGTGCTCATCGATGTCGTAAATATCACGCACCTTACCCTGGTGCAGTTTTTTCAGGCTTTTGATGGAGGTTTCAAGCAAAGGCGCACGCATAATGTCTATCACACAAGTAAAAACAGCATTATAAATGTGCCGGGCCATTCAGGCGAATAAAATGTCCCGTGGCCGACGCTGCGGGATCACGCAGCCTCGGCGATAGCGGTTTCCGGCAGATGCGACAACGATAATCTGGCATAGCCAACATAGCGACTCAGGCGCAGCAGATTGCAGGTATAGCCATACTCATTGTCATACCAACCAATCAACTTCACAAACGTGGGGTCTAGCATCAAGCCGGCCCCTGCGTCAAACACACTGGCCGCCGAACAGCCCCTAAAGTCGCTGGAAACCACGGCATCACTGGTATAGCCGAGCACGCCTTTCATGTCACGCTCCGCCGCATACTGCATCACCGCACAGATATCCTCGTAACTGGTTTTCTGCTGTAACTCCACGGTCAGATCGACCACCGAGACATCTGCCGAAGGGATGCGCATCGCCATGCCGGTCAACTTGTGTTGCAATGCAGGGATCACCTTTCCGACCGCTTTGGCGGCACCCGTGCTCGAGGGAATAATGTTATCAAAGACGCCTCGCCCGCCTCGCCAATCTTTACCCGAAGGGGCATCGACCGTGTTCTGGGTAGCGGTGGCAGCATGGATGGTCGTCATCAGACCGCGACGAATAGCAAAATGATCATGCAGGACTTTGACGATAGGCGCCAGCCCGTTGGTGGTACACGAGGCGGCGGAGACCACGGCTTCGCCACGATAGTGATAATGGTTGACACCATACACATACATCGGCGTTTCATCTTTGGCCGGTGCAGATTGCACCACCGCCCGCGCCCCGCCGGCCAGATGCGCGGCACAGGCCGCCGTCGTTAGAAATACCCCGGTACACTCCAGCACCACATCGACCCCTGCCTGTGCCCAATCAATCTTGGCGGGATCCGCTTCAGCGGTCAGCCGGATTTTTTGACCGTCCACCACCAAAAACGCGCCCTCCAAATGGGCATCGTATGCCAGCCGACCGTGCACTGAGTCATACTTGAGCAGGTAAAGCATGTGCTCAGGCGCATCCAGCCCGTTGATCGCCACCACCTCTACATCCTTGAATTCGTCCTGATTTAAAGCCGCGCGCAGCGCCATGCGACCAATACGCCCAAACCCGTTAATGCCGATACGAATACTCATATTGCCAACTCCCTGGATGGTGGATACAAAAAACAAGCAATTTTGATGCTCATTTCGTGCAGTTAGCATTAGACAGCCGTGCGGGGCTTGAATAGAATAGAGTTGAATATTTGATTGCAGACCTCAGCGGACCCATCGGACATTTCGTGAACGTAGCAGAACAATTACTGAGTGGTATTTTGGACACCTTGTCATTGCAAACAGCAGTGATTGATGAATCCAGCAACATTCTGTACGTCAACCAGGCCTGGCGCAGTTTTGGATTGTTTTATGGCCTGCATCTGGACACTGACTGGTTTGGTGTTTCCTATCTCGATATTTGCCGCGCCAATGAGGATACGCATCAGGAGCCCTTACTGAATGGGATCAGCCAGGTCTTGAACGGGTCGCTCGATCACTTCACCATCGACTACCTTTGCCACACCCCGACCCAGCAGCCCACTTGGCTCACTTTAAATTTGCAACCCATGCAAACCATGCTGGCCGATGGCAAACTGTTTTTGCTGACGCTGACGAACATTACCCATCACAAACAGGTTGAAGACCGCATCTCAGCACTGACGCTGACCGACCCGCTGACCGGACTGGCCAATCGCAGGCGTCTTGAGCAGTTTATGCGCGATGAATGGTCCAGAGCGATTCGCCACCAATCCAGCCTAAGCGTGATGATGGTGGATGCAGACCACTTCAAACAACTCAATGACAGCATGGGACATCAGGCTGGGGATGATTGCCTGCGCCAGCTGGCGGGGATTCTCAAACGGTATAGCAACCGTCCCGGCGACTTGGCAGCCCGCTACGGCGGTGAAGAGTTTGTTCTGGTGCTGGGGCAAACAACCCCGCAAGAAGCCGCCCGCATTGCCGAGCGCATCCGGCAAAAAGTGATGGCCCTAGATATTCGGTTTGGCGGACACCGCCTGATGACAGTTAGCATAGGCGTCGCCTCGCTGGGTGTGCAGCAATCGCATGCCCACAAGGAACAGCATGCGCGCAATCAATGGTTGAATTTTAGTGAAGATGGCAACTTGCTACTGGAGCAGGCCGACAAAGCCTTGTATGTGGCTAAAAAACAGGGGCGAAACCGCGTTGAGGTGTACGATAAACATCACCGGCTGACGGTACCGCTCTCCGTGTAGCGCATACCGCCAACCGCTGTGGTTATGGATTAAGCCGCGCGGGCTTCCAGAATAGCGACAGCAGGCAAGGTTTTGCCTTCGAGAAACTCGAGAAAAGCCCCGCCGGCGGTAGAAATATAAGACACTTTGTCGTAAATGCCATATTTCTGAATGGCGGCAATGGTGTCACCGCCTCCGGCCAAGGTAAAGGCCTTGGTTTCCGCAATCGCCTTGGCGATAGTTTTGGTGCCCTCTCCAAACTGATCAAACTCAAACACGCCAACCGGACCGTTCCAGACGACCGTACCTGCTTTCATGATGATATCGACCAGCTCGGCGGCAGATTGCGCGCCGATATCGAAAATCATTTCATCGGCAGACACCTCAGTGGCTGATTTCTTAATGGCCGGTTCGTTGGCATCAAACTGTTTACCCACGACCACATCTTTGGCCACGGGCACACAAGCGCCTCGCGCGGCCATCTTATCCATCAGGCACTTGGCCGTATCTACCAAGTCGTTCTCACACAAGGATAGCCCCACTTCATGGCCGGTGGCCTTGAGGAAGGTGTTGGCAATACCCCCACCCACCACCAGCTGATCCACCTTATCCGACAAGCTTTCCAGAACGGTCAGCTTGGTAGACACCTTAGACCCACCAACAATCGCAACCAATGGTCGCGCTGGGGCAAGTAATGCTTTGCTCAACGCATCCAGTTCTTCAGTCAGCAGAATGCCTGCACAAGCGACAGGTGCAAACTTGGCGATGCCATGGGTAGACGCTTCAGCGCGGTGTGCCGTACCAAAAGCATCCATGACAAACACATCACACAAGGCCGCATATTGCTGCGCCAACGCATCGTTGTTTTTTTTCTCGCCAACGTTGAAGCGGCAATTTTCGAGCAGAATCAGCTGCCCGTCTTCGGTCGTCAGACTGTCTTCCGGCGCATGCGGGGCCAGCCAGTTTTTGACCAAGCGCACCGGCTGCCCGAGCAACTTGCTCATGACATCGGCCACTGGCTGCAGAGAGTTTTCTTCGGTGTAGACACCTTCTTCAGGACGTCCAAGGTGTGAAGTCACCATCACTTTGGCGCCGGCTTTCAGCGCGTACTCAATCGTCGGCATGCTGGCCACAATCCTGGCATCGCTAGTCACAACGCCATCCTTGACCGGGACATTGAGGTCAGCCCGGATAAATACACGCTTGCCACGCAAGTCGAGGTCGGTCATTTTGATGAATTTCATGAGGATCTCCCTAGAGCGGTCGCCGCCGCTTGAATATAAACCGGTGCGATTGTATCAATCGCAAAAGCAAACGGGGCATGAAGCCCCGTGCAGATTAAGCAATATGTTGTACCAGACGCAACAGGTTACAGGTGTAACCATATTCGTTATCGTACCAGCCGACCACTTTCACAAAAGTCGGATCCAGCATGATGCCGGCATCGGCATCAAACACACTGGCAGCAACACTGCTACGGAAGTCGCTGGACACGACTTTTTCGTTGGTGAATTCCAGCACACCTTTGAGTGGGCCATCAGCCGCTTGCTGCATGGCCGCACAGATGGCGTCATAGCTGGTTTCGCTGTTGAGCTCAACGGTCAGATCGACCACAGAAACGTCTGCTGAAGGCACACGCATGGCCATGCCGGTGAGTTTTTTGTTCAGGGATGGAATCACCTTACCTACCGCTTTGGCAGCTCCGGTGCTGGAAGGAATAATGTTTTCAAACACGCTGCGGCCACCGCGCCAGTCTTTTTTGGATGTGCCGTCTACGGTTAATTGTGAGGCCGTCGCCGCGTGGATGGTGGTCATCAGGCCGCGTTTGATGCCAAAACTATCATGCAACACCTTGGCCAGTGGGGCCAGACCATTGGTGGTACAGGAAGCGGCAGAAATAATGGCCTGACCAGCATATTCAGCGTGGTTCACGCCGTAAACAAACATAGGCGTGTCGTCTTTGCCCGGTGCAGACTGCACCACTTTTTGAGCGCCGCCATTGATATGGGCCTGACAGGTTTCTTGGGTCAAAAACGCACCGGTAGACTCCACAATAATCTCTGCCCCGCCTTGTCGCCAGTCGATATTCGCTGGGTCACGCTCAGCAGTCAGGTGTATACGTTTGCCATTCACGACCAGTGCGCCTTGATCGGTCTCAACCTTGGCATCAAAGCGACCATGCACTGAATCATATTTAAGCAAATACATCATGTATTCAACGTCGTACGAACTATTGATAGCGACGACTTCGATGTCGCTGAACTCTGATTGCTCAATGGCTGCACGCAGCGCCATACGGCCGATTCGCCCAAACCCGTTAATGCCTACCTTGACTGACATATGCTCCCCAACAATGCTCTGAACTAAAACATAGTATTTTAACCTAAACGACTTATACTGGACAGATTGTAAGTGTTTGATTTGATACACGACAAACGTGTCATCATTTCTGGGCACCCTCTCCCATCATCAAACACCACTAGTTTAACCATCGGAGTATTCATGCAAGACACCATCACGCTCGCAGGCGGCTGCTTTTGGGGCATGCAAGACCTGTTCCGGCGCCTGCCAGGCGTCATCAGCACGCGCGTAGGCTACACCGGCGGAGAAGTCAGCCACGCGACTTATCGCAATCACGGCAACCATGCCGAGGCGATAGAGATCAGCTATGACAGCCAGCAGATTTCATTGCGGCAGTTACTGGTGTTTTTCTTTCAGATTCACGACCCGACCACCCCGAATCGGCAGGGCAATGATGTGGGACCGTCGTACCGCTCAGCAATTTTTTATGCTAGCGAGAGCCAAAAGGCAACGGCAGAACAACTGATCAGCGAAATGAATGCTTCCGGCATTTGGCCGGGCAAGGTGGTGACTGAGCTGACCCCGGTCAGCGCATTTTGGTTGGCCGAGGCAGAGCATCAGGACTACCTGCTCCGGTATCCGCACGGATATACCTGCCACGGCTTACGGCCAGACTGGATATTGCCACAAGACCGGACATCGGCCCTGTGGTAAGGCATCACTCAGGGATGACTGTAGGCGGCACTTTGGGCGCAGGCTTGCGCGGCTTGCTACCTTGACGCCGACCAGAATGATGCAAAAACGTCGCCAGCTCATTCAACGCGAGCTGGTAAACCTCGCGCTTGAACTCAATCACATCTTCCAAAGGCACCCAATACTCACTCCAGCGCCAGGCATCAAACTCTGGATGCTCAGTAGCACGCAGGGAAACATCAGAATCACGACCGGTCAAACGCAGTAAAAACCAGATTTGTTTTTGGCCCTTGTAGCTACCACGCCACTCGCGCTTGATCCAGCTGGTCGGCACTTCGTAGCGCAACCAGTCCCGGGTACGCCCCAGAATCTTGACGTGCTCGGGCTTGAGCCCAACTTCTTCCATCAGCTCGCGATACATGGCCTGCTCGGGCGTTTCACCATATTTGATGCCGCCTTGGGGAAACTGCCATGCATGCTCTCTGATGCGCTTGCCCCAAAACACCTGATTGTGTGCATTGCACAACACAATCCCGACGTTAGGGCGATATCCATCACGATCTAACATAAAAAACTGCCTTCAATATTTGCTGCAATTTTTTCACACTTTGTCCTTTAATGAAAGGACAACACGCACAGCCATCCTATAAATGCGCACCAGCACCGGCAAAAAAAAAGCTCACCCGCGGTGAGCTTTTTGCATCATTCGATGATTTAGATCTGTGTGCGACGCACAGCCAGACCGCTGACCATCAGCAAACCAACAAACATCATGGCAGAAGTATTCGCTTCTGGCACTGGAATCACTGACATGCTGACAAAAGTGTAATCGGACTGGTTGCTGCAGCTGGTGCAGGTTGATTTTGGGTAGCCTCTTTCAGCCGTAAACACAATACTATCAACAGAGCGGAAACCAAAAGGGTTATTCAACTGCCATGCACCTGTACCATTATTCACGGCACCGCTACCAATAGAAGTCACGGTACCCTCACCGGTCCAGGCTGCAGAGTGCACACCGGTTGCAGTCAGCGTATAAACACCCACACCGCCATCAGCATAATTCACCAGTAAGTTGGCCACTTCTTTAACATCGCTGTACTCTGGGCCATCAAACAACAATGCCAAATTAATAGAAGATACAATCACTTCTTTGCTGAATGTGCCGGTCAGCGTCTCACCAACGTCAATCTCACCGGCAGTTTTGCCTGAGATACCAACACCAGTGATACCGTCCTGAGATTTTTTAGAAAATGCAGCACTGCCCACAAACGTTGCAGTCGTACCATCTGCAAAAGTGGTCGCATAACTGGTTTGACCATTGGTAAAATTAGTGCCAGTTACAGTGCCTGTCGTCAATGCTGAAGCTGATTGTGCAACTGCCAGCAGTGATAACGACAACATAAACTTAAGACCTGCGGAAACTATTTTTTTCATCGCGACTTCCTTGATAACGTTTAAATATAAACAAATTCAGAGATTGGTCGAATTTTAAAATAAGTGGTAGGCAAATAAAAATAGCCCATAAGGGCTACTGGCTCAAAATTAGGCTTCTTACGTATTTTTACATTTAACGCATGCGCCACCCATCTTTTGCACTCAAACTGTCAACCCATCATCGTTTATATCGTTTTATTGCCATGACGCTTTTTAATCCGCCCTGCACTTCTCTGCGCCAGCGATGCTTATTAATAGCCATGTTGGCCACCACGCTCACCGTCCAGGCCGGCAATCTGGCCTACATCACCAACCAGGGTAGCGACACCGTCTCTGTCGTGGATATTCATAAAAAACAGGTCACACATACGATTGCCGTTGGACAAGCGCCAGTAGGCGTGGCTATCGCGGCCAAACAACAGCGCGTCTATATTAGTAATGCCAACAGCCAATCCGTATCGGTGATCAACGCCACTACACAGCAGAAAATCGCTGAGGTTCCCGTGCAGGTACAGGCGGTCGGCATCGCACTGAGTCACGATGAAAAAACTTTGTATGTGGCTGATTGGGGGGGCGAACAGGTGATTGCTGTGGATACCGCACACCCTGAGCGACAAAAGGCTTTCAAGGCAGGCAAAACGCCCTCTGGCATGCTAGTCAGCGCCGACGACAAAAAGTTATTTATTGCCAACCGCGACAGCAATGACATCACGGTAGTGGATACCAAAACCCTAAAAAACCTGACACGCGTTCCGGTCGGGCTGCATCCGTTTGCACTTACCTTGAGCCCGGACAGCCGCACACTATTTGTTGTCAACGTGGTCAGCAACACGCTCACACTGATAAATGTAGATACCTACCAGACCAGCACCCTCAAGACTGGACAACACCCCTATGGCGTAGCCATCAGTCCGGATAGCCGCTGGGCTTACGTCAGCAACAACCATGCTGAAAGCGTCTCCGTCATAGATCTAAACAACGGAAACACCATTAAAACGATTGCAGTAGGCGAGTTTCCAGAGGGGATCGCGTATGACGCCGCCACGCAGCAAGTCGTGGTTACCAACTGGGGCTCGGATACCGTCTCGCTGATAGACGCGCGCACCAACAGCGTGACGCACACCCTCTCCAGCCCCAAACTTTGCCGGTCTTTTGGACCATTTATTCTAGAGGCCAAATAAAAATTGGTTATTTTCACCAGATGCGCCATGAAGTTGTCGCAAAGATGCTCTTTTTTAGGTAAAGTCTCGGGTTGTTTTTAAATGCTGAGACTGATTCGTTTTAGTTTTAAAAGTCTGTAAATATCAGGAGAAATGTAATGAAAAAAATTCTAGGCATTATTGCTGTTTCTTTATTGCCGTTGATCCCACTGACCGCTGGCGCACACGGCGCAGCAGCCTTGCGTTTTGAGAAAACCGTCACCATCAAAGCGGCACCGGCAAAAGTATGGGCCTTGCTGAAAGACTTTGGTAATGTACAAGCTTGGCATGCAGGCGTGGAATCAACCACCCTCGAGCAAAAAAAGGATGAGAATGGTGATGATGCGGTTTATCGCACCGTTAAACTGAAAAACGGCGGCACCATGTACGAAAAACTGCGCTCAGCCGATGACGCCGGCATGCGCCTGAAATACGAATACATTCTGGAAAAAAGTACTCTGCAAGTGGCAAATTTCTATCCAGGCATTACAGTGACTGCTAGCGGCAGCGACGCCGTAGTGACTGTAAAAGGGAGCTACACACGCGCCGACTCATCTAACATCCCCAAACCTGAGCAAAACGATGACGCTGCTACTAAAGCAGTGAACGAATATTTTGACGCCGGTCTGGAAAGCCTGAAAAAGGTAGCCGAATCGGGAAAGTAATGAGCCAGGGTTCTGGGAAAAAATCGCAAGGCAACAGCAAACCCTGGTGGAAGTTCTGGTAAGTCTTACGTAGCAAACAACAGTTTTTTGCAAATGCAGTCACTGGCCAAAAGCGGGCGACTGTGAACAAATAAAGGGATTGTGTACCACACAATCCCTTTTTTGCATCATGCGCCTTAGATCCAGCCTGACCAAAAGCAACACTCATAGTGACTACGGTGGACGTTTTATGTCAATTTACGTCACGACCACCCTCACCACTTATACCGTTTTTTTACATAGCCAAATTGAAGAACTAAAGGGTAAAAACCATTTAGTTATTTTAATTCAACCAGTTACATAAATAAAAGATAACTGGCATGGCTATTGCTTTTAGGTTTACCGAACACTGCTAGAAAAGCAGTGAATGTCACAAGTGATTGAACTTTAACCTTGACCTAAAGGAAAACATGATGAAAAAACACGTACAACAAGGCTTTACCCTGATCGAACTGATGATCGTAGTTGCGATTATCGGCATCTTGGCTTCTGTAGCGATTCCTGCATATCAGGATTATACAAAAGACGCAGCTGACAACGCTTGCGCAGTGCAAACCAAAGGTTTCACCAACAACTACGTCTTAGCACAACAAACTGGCAGAACACTGCCAACAAGTACAGCTGGCGCATGCAGTGCAGCAGCCACAATTACTGCTACTGAGATTTCTGCTAAAGCTAAAACACCCGGCACTAAAACTACTACTTGCACATTGGCAACGGGCGTTTGCACCTCCGCTTAACACGCTTTAATCCATCCTTAAATGCCTGCAAGCAGGCATTTAAGGGCTTCTTCCCTCCATCTACATACTTGGAGCCTGTAAATTGAAAACTTGGCAAACAGGCTTAACACTGATAGAGCTGATGATTGTAGTCGCTATCATCGGAATTCTTGCTTCCATTGCCATTCCTTCATATCAGGATTACACAAAAGATACAGCAGATAACTCCTGCGCCATTCAGACTAAAGAGTTTACCAACAACTATATTCTGGCCGATAAAACGGGCAGAACCTTGCCTACAAGCTCACCAGGTGCATGTGACGCCCCTGCCACCATCACGGCAACAACCATTTCAGCGACGGCCAAATCTCCTGGAACAAAAACCACCACCTGCGTTCTAGCAACCGCCGTCTGCTCTTAAAGCACATTTAGTTCGCCCATTCCAAACCTGCAAGATTCGTGACTATTGAGTAAAATAATTGATGTTCATTCATCAAAACAACTCAAAAAGTGCCAAATAAAATCGATTCAATTCAACTCACGAACACCAACACCCCTTCTGCCACTGTCATCTGGATGCACGGCCTAGGCGCAGACGGCCATGATTTTGAACCCGTGGTGCAGATGTTGAATCTGCCACATATCAAATTCATTCTGCCTCATGCGCCTTATCGTCCAGTCACGCTCAATAATGGGTATGAAATGCGCGCCTGGTATGACATTTTTGGTCTGCAGCCCGATAGTCCGCAGGATGCGATAGGCATTCGCGCCATGCAAGCCACACTGGATGCGATGATTGAAGCTGAGATTGCCAATGGCATTCCGTCAGAGCGCATTCTTCTGGCAGGGTTTTCACAAGGTGGCGCCATGGCGTTGCATACCACCACACGCTTTACGCAGCCACTGGCAGGTGTGCTGGCGCTCTCCACTTACCTCCCGCTCAAACAGCAACTGGAACAAGAAAAACAGTCCGCCAACCAGCACTGCCCCATTTGGATGGCCCATGGCCGCTTTGACAGCGTGATTACACTCGCCACGGCACAAGCCTCCAGACAAGCCTTGGAGGCCGCCGGCTATCAGGTATCTTGGCATGAATATGATATGCCTCACAGCGTATGTGAAGCAGAGATCAGTGATATTCGCCAATTTTTGCTTCAGGTGCTGCCTGCCTGAAACCGCCCTGCACACCTGAGAATAATCCCGCAAGCAGAGGGAGTTTTGTTAAAATAGCTGCCGATTTAACAGGCTAATTTTCATGAGTGCATCTAAAAAGTCACCGGCAACGGTCAATGATTCTCAAACGTTCGCTGAACGTCTGACTGCGCTGGAAACCATTGTCAAAAGCATGGAGTCCGGCGAACTGCCTCTGGAAGCCGCCTTGACCGCCTACACTGAAGGCATGCAGTTGCTGCAATCCTGTCAGGCCTCGTTGCAGCAAGCCGAGCAGACCGTGTTGATACTCAACCAGCAACAGCAACTCACTCCGTTCGAGCCGAACTGATACTGATGTGATTTCCGGCTTTTTTGCATGACAACACACACTTTCAATTTTGACCATTGGGCCAGCCTGCACCAGCAACGGATTGAGCAGGTACTGTCTCGCACGCTGCCAGAAGCAGAGACGCTGCCCGCCCGCCTGCATGAGGCTATGCGTTATGCCGTGCTAGATGGTGGAAAACGCGTGCGCGCGTTGCTGAGTTATGCCGCGGCAGAGCTGGCGGGCACCAGCAGTATGCACGCGGATGCCGCCGCTGCCGCCGTTGAGTTAATCCACGCTTTCTCGCTGGTGCATGACGATATGCCGTGCATGGATGACGATGATCTGCGTCGCGGCAAACCGAGCTGCCACAAGCAATATGATGACGCCACAGCCCTGCTAGTAGGCGATGCGCTGCAGAGTCTGGCATTTGAAGCACTGGCTTCAACCACCGCCAGCCATGCCTTAAAGCAGGTGCAAATTTTGGCCCGCGCGACCGGATCCCGAGGAATGTGTGGTGGACAGAGCATTGATTTACAAAGCACAGGCAAGCGTTTATCGCAGGCGGCACTGCAAACCATGCATCAGCACAAAACCGGCGCCCTGATTGAAGCCGCTACCTTACTGGGCGCGTATGCCGCCGATGAGCTTGCGCCCGAACTGGCCAACATTCTGACGCAATACAGTCAACATATGGGATTGGCGTTTCAGGTGGTAGACGACATTCTGGATGTGACGGTAGATACACAAACGCTGGGCAAGACCGCAGGCAAAGATGCCCTTCAAGACAAATCGACCTATGTCAGCCTGCTAGGGCTGGAAGAAGCCAAAGCACTGGTACAGCGACTGTATGCAGAAAGCATGCAACTTTTATCCACGTTTGGCCCGCGGGCCGATCCCTTACGCGGGATTGCCAGATTTATTTGTGAGCGCCCGTTCTGACCATGACCTCCTTGTTGTCACGCATATCCTCCCCGACAGAGCTGCGCACGCTTGACCGCTCACAACTGAAAGCACTGGCCAGTGAGCTGCGTGCTTTTCTGATACAGAGCGTCTCGCAAACAGGCGGTCATCTGGCCTCTAATTTAGGCGTGGTCGAACTCACCATTGCACTGCATTACATCTACAACACCCCAGATGACAGACTGGTATGGGATGTGGGCCACCAAACCTACCCACACAAGATTCTGACCGGTCGCCGCGAAGCGATGGCAAATCTGCGCAAAGCGGGCGGTATTGCAGGGTTTCCCAAGCGCGATGAGAGCGCATACGACACATTTGGCACCGGTCACTCCAGCACATCGATTTCAGCCGCATTAGGCATGGCGGTGGCGGCCAAGGCACAGGGCTCCAATCGCCGTAGCGTCGCGATTATTGGCGATGGTGCCATGACCGCAGGCATGGCCTTCGAGGCGCTCAACAATGCCGGTGACATGGATACCAACATCTTGGTCATCCTCAACGACAACGACATGAGCATTTCCAACAATGTCGGCGCACTTAACAATTACCTGGCCAGACTGATGTCAGGCAAACTGTATGACAGCGTTCGCCGCAGTGGCAAAAAAGTGCTGGATATCATGCCGCCGGTCAAGGAATTCGCGCGTCGCGCCGAAGAGCATGCCAAAGGCATGGTCACCCCAGGAACGTTGTTCGAAGAGTTCGGATTTAACTATATCGGCCCGATAGATGGGCATGACCTGGACACGCTGATGGATACGCTAGGCAATATCCGCCAGCTACAAGGCCCACAGTTCCTGCATGTGGTGACACAAAAGGGCAAGGGATACACCCCTGCCGAAGACAACCCGAACAAATATCACGGCGTCAGCAAGTTTGACCCGCAAAACGGCCATAGCCTCAGCCATAACGAACGCCCGACCTACACGCAGGTGTTTGGGGACTGGCTGGTTGACATGGCAGCGGCCGACAACAAGCTGGTGGGGATTACGCCAGCCATGTGTGACGGCTCAGGCCTCAACCGCTTTGCAGAAGCATATCCACAACGCTACTTTGATGTCGGCATCGCCGAACAGCATGCCCTGACCTTTGCCGCCGGCATGGCCTGTGACGGTCTGAAACCGGTGGTCGCCATCTACTCCACTTTTTTGCAGCGCGCCTACGACCAGCTGGTACACGATATTGCCCTGCAAGATCTGGATGTTTTGCTGGCCATAGACCGCGCTGGGCTCGTTGGGGCCGATGGCCCTACCCACGCCGGCAGTTTCGACCTGAGCTTTTTGCGCTGTATTCCCAACGTGGTGATTATGGCCCCGGCTGACGAACAAGAATGCCGCCAGATGCTCTCCACCGGCTATCTGTACCCCGGCACTGCCGCCGTGCGTTACCCGCGCGGTAGTGGTATCGGTACCAGCGTCACCTCCACGCTGGATCCGCTGCCCATAGGCAAAGCACATTGTTTGCGTCAGGGCAAACGCGTGGCTATTCTCGCCTTTGGCAGCATGGTACATCCAGCGCTGACGGCGGCCGAGGCGATGGATGCCAGCCTGATCAACATGCGCTTTATCAAACCGCTGGATGAAGCCATGGTGCTAGAGATGGCCAGCAGTCATGACTACCTCGTCACCGTCGAAGAAAATGCCTTGATGGGCGGCGCAGGCAGCGCCGTCATGGAGTGCCTGCAAGCGCATGGACTCAGTACGCCGATTCGCTGCCTAGGCCTGCCGGACCAGTTTATAGACCATGGTACGCATGAAACTATGCTGGCTGAATGCGGTCTAGATGCAAACGGTATCGTTTCTGCTATTGAGAAATTAATTTCCGAGTAGTAAACTCAACTATTAAACAACAGGCGGGAGTGCCCGCTACGGAACCCTCATGAATCAACCCGTGATCCCCACAACGATAGAAGATGTTCAGAATACGCCAGATGTGCGCAGACTGGACATCAACAAAGTCGGTATCAAATCCATCCGCCATCCTGTGATTGTGAAAGACAAAACGGGCGGCGAGCAGCATACTGTGGCCCTTTTTGATATGTTTGTGCATTTGCCGCACAACTTCAAGGGCACGCATATGTCGCGTTTTGTTGAAATTCTCAACATGAACGAAAGCGCCATCTCAATTGACTCTTTCGAGACGATTCTGCGTCAGATGGTCGAGCGTCTGGAAGCCGAATCTGGCTATGTCGAGATGAGATTCCCTTACTTTATCAATAAAGCTGCGCCAATCTCAGGGGTTAAGAGCCTGTTGGATTACGAAGTGACGTTTATTGGTGAAATCAAGGATGGCAAGTTTGAGATTACCGTGCAGGTGATGGTGCCTGTGACTAGCCTGTGCCCATGTAGCAAAAAAATCTCTGATTACGGCGCACATAACCAACGCTCCCATGTCACGGTGACAGCCCTGCTGAACGAGTTCATGTGGCTGGAAGACCTGATTACCCTGATTGAAGATCAGGCCTCCTGCCAGTTATATGGTCTGCTTAAGCGCCCAGACGAGAAATTTGTGACTGAGCGCGCCTATGACAATCCTAAATTCGTGGAAGACATGGTACGGGATGTGGCTGCGCAGTTAAATGACGAGCCGCGTATCGTCAAATACGTGGTGGAGTCTGAGAACTTTGAATCCATTCACAACCACAGTGCCTATGCCCTGATTGAGCGTGACAAACGCATCGCTTGATTTAGCAGCCTCTACGCTACTAAAAAGCCGCCTTCCAAGGCGGCTTTTTTACGTCCACTAGCTGAACATGCCCTTGCTGGCATAAGGTTGGGCTAGATGCAGCCCCAGAGCGATGATCAGCGCCCCCAGCAAGGGGAATAATGCCGCCAAGGTAAACGTCAGCTGCCCGCCCAGATACTGCAACGAAAAGCCGCCAAGCAGCCAGCCAAGCGCGACGCCAATGCCATAGGACACACTGTTGTATATCGCCTGC